>DAIOHI010000080.1:0-8669 GCA_036744815.1 Paludibacteraceae bacterium | reverse complement strand
CTCCTTCTGAATATCGCAAATTATCATCTTCGAAAGAGAAGGTTGCAAACGCTAACACTACCGATTAGAATGTAGATAAAAAAGGAAATAACAGCAAATTGAATTGTGAATTTCTTTAATTAAGAAGTCTAACGACATAAAGACGGATGTTTAATTTTTTCTTTATGTCGTTGTGATTTCCTGTTTTCTTGTTCAAGTTTCCGTCACTCTTCTTCCAATTCTTTGATCTCCTTATTCAGAAACACCGACAAAATAGTACGAAGCACCACAATACCGCCTAAAACAATAAGCTCCTCATAACTAGGTTCGACAACGGTTTTCAGAATATCAGCTCCGATAAGCAACTCCAATCCTAGCAATAAATAACTCCCAAAATTAGCCCGTATTCGGCGAATACCATTGCTTTTATACTTTAGGCAATGGGAAAAAGAAAGGCAAAAAGGAAAGAAGATTTTAGTTCGACAAACAACAATAAAGAATAGAACTTGAACGGATGCGATTCATGTTGCATGTAAGAAAACGTAAAAAGATTATCTTTTTACGTTTTCTTACACCGCCTAAGTAATAAATAATTAACATTGCATTTTTAAAATAGTTGATCCCACTTCTAAGAAAATAGTTTAAAATAGTATTGAGGTAAATTGCATCCAACAATTAGTTTCATTATTGATACGTAGGTTCAAAATATAATGTGATCCACAATTTTAAGAGAGGGATTTATTGTCTCTTCAAAGAGAAAAACTAAAACTATAACTACAATAAAATCAAGCACTTTTGTTTTATTCCTGAATTGACAAGTATTTTTTCTGAATTGACAAGTCGCTGTACTAGGATTAACATACTTTTGTTCGCTTATCAGAATAAAAAAACTTTTAATAAATATATTAATTACTTCTTTTCTCCTCTTCAGTAGGGAAGTTGAAAGAGGCTAAAACAGAAAAACAACATGAAACAGAAAATTTACTACGACAGCTCAGGTAGCAAGCTCTTTTCCAACAAGGCTAGTCTATCCAACAAAAATCCACTAAAATGGATTTTGCAGTATTGCAAATTATTTATTTTGACAGCATTATTGCTATTTGTTGGCACAAAGGCTTTGGCTATTAACGGAAGTTCTTTTAATAGCGAAACCCTTATTCGTGATCTTAAATGGAATCAAACAGAAGGGCGTGTCGAATTTAAAGTGATGGTACACGACAATTATGGAGATGGCAGAAATGAATACATTGGAGGAAACAATCAAAATTACGGAGCAGCTGGAAATGGCGCCAAGCTTTATATCGACGATGTTTTAGTTGCTCAAATAACGGAAGGTGATGAGGGCAAGGCAACGGATAGAGTAGCAAACTTTTGCTTTGCCGGAAAAAATTACAGCAAAATCAACGGTCGTTTCTTTATTCAAGCAATAAAAGAAGAAACGACAAAAACAGCTCCGAGTCTTTCCACAACGGTTTATTCCGAATTTCAATTGCCTACTAGTGGTTATCGGTTTTATACCATTACACCCAACCGTGTTTCGAGCGATCCTTATATCGCAAATCGCATGTATGCCGAGTTTTATTGGTACCCCGATTTTACGATAGATTTTGATTCGAAGAATATAAAAATAGCGATAAAAGACGTTCAAATACAGGAACAAGAAACGTGGGACGGTAAAACCGTTGCAAATGTGGAAAAAACTGTAACGATAACAAGACCTGCAGCTCAAAATCACTCCATAACGGGTGGAGATATATTACAAGGAGGAAAACTATCTTTTACGTGCAAAGCAGGTGAAGCTACTGAAATAGAACTGTTGAAAGACGATGTCGTGATTGAAACAAAAACAGGGAACAATGTTACTTTTACAGGAAAATATTTGTCATCGGCAAAGGATGAATTTTATAGTGGTAAAACTTTTAGTTTTAATGTTATTCGCAAAGTCAGAGATGGTAAGACCGTTTATAAACGAAAATCTGATAAAACAATCACATCTCAAAGAACAGGAGATTTATATAGCGTATCACAATGTAGTCTGACGCCTTCTACCTGCGGAATTATTGATTTTAAGTGGAAAAGTTACAGCCCATCAGGAAATATTAACACTCAAGGCTTTGATATTCAAATAAAAAAAGGCAATGGAAATTTCCAGGATGTAACCGGAGAACCTGATTATGTAATAGGAAAATACGATTATTCTTATTCTTATCAAATACCCACTTCGGACATGAACAAAGGAAACATTAATTACGAATTTCGGATAAAGCGAAAGTTTATAGAATGGGATGATAAAGATTTTATCGTAGATTTTCAACGTAATATTTCAGCAAGTATCAACACCAACTATAAAGAGCTTAGCAAGATCGAACTGAAAGCTGGAACAAATAACTACCCACTCCTAACATGGGATTTTACCACATCAGGCTTTCAATGCAACGATGATGTTAAACTAAAATTGAAAGTTGGAAACACTGAAACTACTATCCCCCAAAATTCCATTCTCAACGGAGTCTATCAAACAACATCTTCCAACGGAATAATTAACTGTAGCCCGCAACGCTATGAGCTGATTCTGCAATATGGGTCGGCATTTGAAAAGAGCCATGTGGTAAACGAAAGTTATGTGTTTGAAGCTACCGGAAAGCGTGAATTTGAAAGATTGGTAGTATCTACCGGATATTATCCTAGTAAGGTAAATGTTAAATGGTATATTAAGAAAAATTACGACGAATTCGACAGTTTCAATGTCCTTCGCCGTCCTTTAGAAGGCAGTGACAGCACTTTCACGTTACTAGAGAATATTCCTCGAATAGGTGGGAAACAGATGTATAGCTACGACGACAATAATCTTAATGCAGGTATTTATTATGAATACAAGATTGAAGGAGTTTATAAATGTGTTGAAAATAGCGGAATTTTGTCTTCTTCAACCGAAATAGGCTTTTCTCAACCATTCGGTTCCGTATCTGGGCGTATCACTTACGAAGGAGGAACGGCTGTTGAGGGCGTAAAAGTCAATCTACTATCTAATGACGTACTACGCGGCAACCGCGAACTTGTTTTTCCTGAGAGCGTAATGTCGAATCGCTATGTGGAGGTCCCCGCCAACAAGAACATATTCAGTCCGAAAGGTTTTAGTTTCCAAGTATGGCTGAAACGCTCATCGACAGAAAATGGCTATATTTTCAATAATAATGGCAACATAAGCCTGTTTTTGCAAGGAGGAGGCAGCCTTTTACAATTTGAGATCGGAGGTAAAACCCTATATAGCAAATTGGTGGCAGGAAGGAATGTTATTCCGATAAGCGAATACTGTCACTTATCCTTAACAGCTACAGCCCTTTCATCTGATTACAAAAAATACAAAATAGCTATTTATATCAATGGGAAAGCTATAGAAATGGAAAGTGATACAGTTGAGTTAGATAATCCTTTGACAGAAAATAATTATACAGTTATTATAGGAACTGAAAGCAGTGAAGGATTTTCGATTATAGGGCGTAGTTTTGATGGCTTGATGGACGATATCCGTTTTTGGAAAAAAGCACTAACAGCAGATGAAATAGAATCTAACTACGACCGCGTACTTAGTGGAAAAGAAAAGGACTTGGCTGCTTATTATAAATGTGATGAAACCGACGCTATAAGCGGTATCCTGTTCGATGGTTCGGCTGACGGAAGTAACTTCAACGGAAATCACGCAAAAATGGGCTCCGGAGTCAATCGATCGGATGTTTCCGCAAGTGCTTCTCATCTCAGTTTGAAAGGTGTTACCGATGAAGATGGTATTTACCAAATAACTAATGTTGTGCCTTATACCAACGAAGGAACTACCTATACCATTTCGCCTAACTTTGGCATTCACCAGTTTTCTCCAAATAAACGCCCTTTATACTTTAGTCCCGATTCGCGCGTATTCAATAATGTTGACTTTAGCGATGTATCTTCCTTTAAAGTAAAAGGAAAGGTTACTTATGCCAACTCCAACTATCCTGTTGATAGTGTACAAATCCTTGTTGACGGTTCAGCTGTTAGCAAAGACGGAGAATTAGTAATGACCGATTCTGAAGGAAATTTCATTGTGGATGTACCTATTGGCGACCATTTTATTAGTTTATTTAAGAATGGACACGTTTTTGCCAACGAAGGACGTTTCCCTGTTAAAAAAGGCACAAAGTACAATTTCCAGGACAGTATAAGTGGCATGATATTTAAAGATATGACCACCGTACGCTTGGCTGGACGCGTATCGGGCGGCGATGTGGAATCAGGCAAGGTTTTAGGTTTTGCTTTAAGTAAGGCAAACATTGGAGCTGCGATAATAAAACTAAAACCTGTTAATGATGTCTATCGACTCAACTTAACGGATTCGGACTCCACCACTTATAACCAAATTGGCGGTAAAACAAGTAGCACCATCTTTAAAAAATCAGTTAGTGGTAGCGAAATAGAGATTAAAACGAATGCCGAAACTGGCGAATTCCTTGCTGTTCTGCCTCCCATACCTTACAAAGTGGCTTACGTAAAAACAGCCGATTTTGAGGACACCTTTATCGAAGATACTAGGAAGTTTAGTTATAGTAAGGAAGTTATTAATATGCATCCTTTAAGTAAAGCTACTGTAAAACATCCAGATTCGACAAAGACGGATATTTTTCTTTCCCACGATTCGTTACGCATTACCCGATACAATGAGCCTTCAATTGCTGTAATCGACTTAGAAGCGGAAGAGGCTGCTTTCGGCGATTCAATATACCAATATATTGATAATGCTATTCCTGCAAATTCAAAAAACATTGCACTTTACAAAAAAGCAGGCAACAATATCACATATAGTCTTGGTTATCCGGCTTTCAATCAGGCACACGGGGCATACTCATGGCAAATATCCGCCTACGAAGAATATGTGAATAAAGATATTCCAAGCGATCCCGTTATTAATAAGGTTCCTTTAGCTAAAAAAGATGTCTATATTAACAACGGACTTTCGTCTCTGACGTTAACTATGGATACCATCGCAAAAAAGGATTCGATCACATCATCTCAAAACGCAGTAAAACTTGACTCCTTGGGTGTTGCAATTTATAAATTTCAACCGGGCTTTCCTAAACTGTCAGGTGATCACTTGCTATCTGTAAGCATTAGTCTGATACAAAACGGGAAAAGCTATTCATGGAAAAACCCATTGAATTCTTCGATGGACTTCAAAGCATATATGTTGGGAATGCAACCTCTTGACGGAAGCAACTTTATCACACAAGGACCCGACTATGTTGATGTAGTATTGCACGACCCTCCGGGATCGAACAGCTACGCGTGGATAGAAAAAGGAAGTACTATCACATCTGAGGTTACGAAAACATTCCAGTTCGACACCAACGAAGCAATAAGTGCCACATTGCATTTAGCACCCAAAATAGTTACTAGTGCTGGATTTGCTTTCTCTGTTCAAACGGAAATAGAACTTGTAGCTGACATTGAGGGAGGTATGGAATGGGCGCAATCCAATATGGAAGGTGATACTCAAGTAACAACCACTACCTTTAATGAACAAATTTCGACCAGTTCCGATCCAAATCATGTAGGTGCTATGGCTGACGTATATATAGGAAAAAGCACCAACCGTGTATTCAGTAAACAGCGCAATCTAGCTTTATACCCATCGGCACAAGCTCCTGATGGTACGCCTATTGGTACAGATAATTTCAAGTTGTTTACAAAGGAAATAATTGCTGTAGGACAGGATTTTAATACAACATTTTCCTATACGCAGGACTATATTATCAATACCCTGATTCCAAACACAAAACAAATACGTAACAGTAAGATTGAACCTGTAACTGCTATTCCTAGTAAAGAATCAATTCCTTTTGATGCAGAAAAAAATCCGAAGTACTATACTCTATTGTCCGACGATGCTCCTAATTATGGAGAAGACAAGACCTACTATGTTTTCTTTGCTGAAAATGCGCCAACAGATAAACGCATTGATGAGGTTGCCGATTACAATATGTGGATCGCCAATTGGGAACAAACCATAGCCAATAACGAGGAACATAAGGTTAATCTATTCGACAGTAGAGCTACAGCCGAAACGAAAGGGACAATGCGCAATCGTTCTTTTGATGGTGGCGTAAGTATTACCGAGTCAAACACGGCATCTTTTGAAAAAACAGAATTAGATTACTCAATGAAGTCATTTGGCGGGTACAATCAAGACGACTTGGGATCAAGAGTTAATGGAATGGGAGTGTCCGGACAAGCCAGATTTTCACGCAACAATATTTGGGCAGATGAGAATAACACAAGTAATGCTAACGAATTGACCTTTGGATTCTCGCTGGCAGAAGAAGGTACATCATCCGATGCCTTGACGGTTGATATTTATAATCCTATGGGTACCGAAATGGCTGAAGCAGTATTGAAAAACAAAGAAGTTAAAAACCTACATGGTTATGCTTTCAAACGTGTGGCTGGTCAAACAACTTGTCCTTACGAGGGGGAAGAGCTTACTTTATATTATGATAAAGGAAATCATACACTGAATGAAGCAACTTTTAAAATAGAAAATCCTGATTTGTATATCGAAGGTAAAAAAACAGCTTTAGCAGCAAATATATCTTCGGGGCGCGAAGCTTCATTTAATCTTGAACTGCAAAATCAGAGCGAAGCTAATCTTCCTGTAGTGTATCAACTGTGGGTGGACGAAGCAAGCAACCCAGACGGATTGATATTGAGCATAGACGGAAGTCCTTTGACGAGTCCTCGCAATTTCTTAGTACAATACGGCACACCTCTTTTCAAAACATTGAAAGTGCGTCAATCGTCTCAAGATATATTAGATTACTCGGGTATTAAACTCGTCATGGGCTCTAGTTGCGACGATCAAATAGCATCGGAAGTTGCATTCAATGTGACTTTTATGCAAGCTTCGTCGCCTATTTCGCTTAGCTCAAACCGCAAGCTTGTTAATCGAGAACATCTTAATAATGGAGGTAAAGTAAGCTTTACCATTTCCGACTACGATCGTTCTTTCCGTAAATTTGGATGCATTCGTATGCAATACAAAAAAACTACGGAAGAAACGTGGACAACATTGAAAGAATATGTGATTGATGAAGAATTGTATCCTGTCGAAGGAAATAAAGAAAAATTAGAAACAGATGCTGTCAATTATGATTATATATTTAAAGAAACGACACCTTCCGATGGCGAATATTTATTCCGTGCTATATCTGTAAGTAAAACAGGAACAGACGAAGTAACATCTTCAAGTGAAGAAATACAGATAACAAAAGACGTTCGTGTTCCACAAGTATTAGGATACACTTCTCCTGTAGATGGAATTTTGAGCTCAGGAGATGAAATCTCTATCACATTCAATGAGGATATCCAAACAGGAATGTTGACCGATGACAAATTCTCCATTACAGGTATTTTGAATGAAGCAATACGTACAGAGCCTACTGTAGGACTTTCCTTTGATGGCAACAAGCAAGTGTTTACGGAGCAGCCAATCTTTACGAACGCATCTTTCAGCATCGAAACATGGTTTAAATATCCTCAAAAAGCAGCAGGTACGCTATTCGCTTACGGCGATGGCAATGCTTATATTTCCTTAGGATTTGATGCTGCGGGACATGCTGTGGTTAAAATTGGAACGGAAACAAAAACATCTTCGGAAACGATTAGCGCATCTGACGTTTGGAAACATATCGGCTTATCTTATGACCGTAGCAATAATACTGTTTCAGTTTATGTTGCGGAAGCTACTGACGATAAAAATATGTTCCAAAGCGTTTCTTTTGCAAACGAAGTTTCTACACAAGGAAAACTTTATGTAGGAAATAATGCACAAGCGAACAATGGTTTCAAAGGATCTGTAGGTTTGTTACATTTCTATTCGACGGCACGTTCGAAGCAAGAAATGAATCAGGAAAAATACAGTGTGAAATCGGGTAACGAACCGAATCTTATCGGACTTTGGGAAATGGAAGAAGGCGAAGGAACGCTTGCCAAAGATAAAGCACGTTCGCGTCATTTAACATTGAACGGAACATCATGGTATATTTATCCACAAGGAAGATCAATAACATTCAATGGAACGAATCAACATGCGGCTTTAGCCAGTGGCACATTCCCATTCGGTTCTTACGATGATTTTACTTGGGAGTTCTGGTTCAAAGGTGCAAACCAAGCAAAAGCAACCTTATTGTCAGTAGGCACAGAAACTCAAATTGGTTTCAACGATGCTCATGAATTGATTCTGACAAGAGAAAATACAGCTAAAACACTGACAACAATCAATCTACTAGACGATAAATGGCATCATTTAGCTCTATCTGTAAAACGCGGAGGCATGACCAATGTATTTATTGATGGAGTAACTGTAAGTTCATTCAACAGTAATTTCTTTAATGGTTCTGTTGGTGGCGGATATTATTATTTAGGTGCAAAATACGTAAAAGAAGAAAATTCTTCCACATTCAAACAGGTTGAACATTTCAAAGGAAATATCGATGAAGTTCGAGTATGGAATAATGCTCTGGTTCTTGATGCTGTCTTGTTGGAGAAAAATCACAAATTGCGTAAAACCGAGGCTGGATTATTGGCTTATTATCCTTTCGAAACCACAGAAAAACGCGATCAAGTTTGGGATGTTTTCGAAAGCAAAAAAGATGTTATAAGCA
>DAIOHI010000079.1:0-8674 GCA_036744815.1 Paludibacteraceae bacterium | reverse complement strand
TACAGAAGACGATTGTAGCACCCAATTTTCGGAAAGTAAAACTTTATATGCAATTATTTCATTATCATTCTTGCAGGATGACAAGAAAAGACATATAACTATCAATGACATAAGTAAAATAAGTGTTTTTTTCATAAGAATATTTTTTTTGATTATTGCCTTATTTTATACTGCTTATCTACAAAGACAAGAAATGTGTAAAAATCAATCAACTAAAGCAGAGGCTCCCAACAATGCAATATCTGGATTGTCCGATATCCTTATTTGAAGCTTTTCTAATGATTTGGGATAAGGAAATGATCTGATTGTTTCCCACATAGTTTTTGAAAAAAGAGGAAATGCTTCGGCTATACCACCACCGAAAATGATTGCTTCGGGATCGTAAGTAAAAAGGACTACATGAATTAACTCTCCAATATGCCTTCCAAATTCATTCCAAATTTCTACTGCTTTTAGATCATTTTTTTTTGCTTTTTCTGCTGCTTCTTTTCCGGTCGTTTGATAATGGACAGAGAAAAATTCGCTACTGCAATAGTGTTCGTAAGTTGCATCTAAATAAGGAATACATCCTATTTCTCCAGCTCCTGTATTGACTCCGTTATACAATTGGTTGTTGATAATTATTCCACTGCCAACACCCGTTCCAAGTGTTATTCCTACCATATTCCGATAAGGTTTACCCTGTCCAAAACGAGTTTCACCTAATGTAAAACAATTGGAATCGTTATTTATAAAAACGGGAACGTTGAATTCTGACTCAAGTATTTCTTTTAAGCGAACTTCTTTCCATGCAGGAATATTGGCAACATTATAAACAATACCTTTTTCGATGTCTAAAACCGATGGCACTCCAATTCCTATACCTTTTACAGAAACATTGAAAAGCTGAGAAATACTATTTTTCAGATATTCAATTGACTGTTCCAAAACCATTTGAGCAGGACTCGGATAAGAAGCTTTACGTATTATAGTGCTATTCTCAATTTGTCCTACACGAATATTTGTTCCTCCTAAATCAATTCCCAATACCATAAACTATCTTTCTTAAAGTTAATTATTATAACAAAGAAAGATCAAATAGTCAAGATACATTACGTGTTTTACGTATAAATATCCTCATATTACGAAAAAAAAGCAGGACTCTCGTTTTACCTCAAGTCCTGCTTAAACAGTTCAGCAAGTTTTAATCTAATCTATTCTATCTTGTTGTTCTTAACTACATAACCTTGTTCAAGGCGCTCCTTGAATTGAAGTGTTATATATCGCTGAACCGTTATTCAAAATTGTACCGAGAGCAATTCCACTTGGATAATTGCTTGTATTGGTAGAATTATTCGTGTTAATAAATCCATTACCATAAATACGCCCGCCATTTATTACATACATTCCGTATTCAAACCCTTCGAAAGAATAACTTCCTGTTGTAAGCATGTTTTTATTATGGACTTCAATCGCTGAAGTGCCGCCACCAACTATAATCCCCGCAGAAATGGATGCCGAGTTTCCTGTTGACGATATTGTAATATTATCCCCCGTATTAGTCAATACGATTTTACCTCCATTATTTGCATAAAACCCTCTTGAATTAACCGTCGCGTCAATAATGCCGCTGTTATGAATAATCGTTCCGCCTTCTCCGGCATAAGCAAGCTGATCGGAATTTGCTGAAGTTGTTAGCGCAGCAAAATTGATAATTCCTCCGTTAGCAGCATTAAGAACAGTAGGAAAAACGGAATTAACATATATATTTCCGGTCAGATTAATAGTCGAATTATCAGCTGCATAAATAGCATCGGATATACCTGTTGGGTTCGTGATTTGGATATCTGTTCGTATCGCAGCGGCAGCATTTTGAGTTACGCTTATTCCTCCCGCCGTTAAAATACTCTCGGAACTTCCATTCGACAACAATAAATTAGATATGTTTTCGACTTGTACTTTTTCTGCAATACGAATGGCACCTTGAGTAATTTCGAGTACAGATCCACGTCGAAGCAATATTCTTTTTGCATTAAGAGATTTTATACCGACTACCATACTGGATGTGTAATCTACAGCTAAATTATTTGACAAATTCATTGTTATATCTGTCGTAGAACTTACCACTGTGCCACTTTCCAAATTTAAAGAAGATGCACTAAAGTTCAATCCGTCGTTTGCCGAGCCTAATGCCATGAAAGAGTTGTTGACGGTTACAACGTTATTATTGGTATTGATTGTACCCAACAATCTTACTGCAGTGAAATTGAAACCTAATCGTCCTCCGAAAAGCACATTAGAATTTCCCTTAATAACTAAAGCCGGAATTGTGCCTTTAGCTTGAAGCCCACCGACATTGCCTCCTTCGCAAATAAACACTAACGATTTTCCTTCGGTTTGATTAAATATTTTTTTCGACTCAATATCGAAAGCTCGTTGCAAACTTGTATATCTTCCCGTTTTTATATTTTCTATATTGGATGGATTTACATAAACCGTATCCAAACGAAGCGATTGTGAAACAATCTGCCATTGAGAACCATCCCAATTATATACTCCTATTCCAATGCCGCCTAAAATATCTTTATTTGTATTATAAACAAGACTTCCTTTCAATTCTTCCGGATTGCCAGCGATGCTTAATTCTGTTACACTTGTAAGAGCAGCCGAAGGCAGTCCCATTCCTTTATTTATATCGGCATTTGTATCAGCATTCATATCCAACACCAATCCTTCGCGCGGAGGAATATTGTTACCGATAGTTACTTGAGCATCCGCTTTTTCAATTTGCGTTAACAAGATAGAGAAGAGCAAAGCCGACTTTGCCAACATTCTTGTCATAGTTATTAATTTTCTTTTCATTTTTACAGTTTTTAAATTCATAAAAAACAACCTTATACTATATTAGAAAAACAGATAATCAGATAGTTCATAATTCTACATTGTTTTTCTGATGCAAAAATAGAATGAGAAAATAAAATGAATTGTCTTGTTTCGAGGAATAAACGAATTGTTTTTTCTTAATATTGAAACAGTGAATAATCTTTTTCGTTAAAAGAGGAATTCTCCCGAACAAAAAAGCAAGATCATTAAACATTTCAAAGAAAATTAAGATAAGAATACGGATAAACTATTTACGAATTTACGCTGTTTATTAAAAAACTCAGCACGATATATATCTCCACTTTGAGATATTAGCATAGAATAACGCTTTAGAGAATCAATCCATTCCTTATGTTCTTTGCATACTTCCGGCATAAAAGAACGTATTACATTCAAGGAAAATGCTTTTATTGTAGAAAGCTGAAATTCTGAACAGGACAAATGAGCATAAGATGCGTCAAAGTCGATGCTTGATGTGTATAAATTAAACTTGAGTTTATCGTTCCACACTCCATTTATCGTTTTTATTTCTAACTCTTCCAGCAAAAGCAACAACTCAGTTCTCAATTGGCTGATATCGCTCTGTGACAACAAATTAAGTTTTCCAAAAAACACAATCGTATCAATCAATGACGAAAAAGTATTTTGAGACAAAGTAATTGTAACATGACAATTGTTGCGAGATTCGTCAATGTATCTTTTACTTTTATCCGCTACTTTTTGGGGCAGATGGAAGTCGGAAAAAGGAATATTGGGAGTCGAAGTTTGTACCTGATACATAGATTTATAGAACTGAAACTTCGACAAGTTTTCGTAAGGAAGATAAAGCAAAAAAGGCAATTCGTTGTAAGCCGCTTCAATCTGTGGGTTTGAATAGGCTTTCATTCGAATAAGAGTGTCCGAATAAAAATCCATAAGACCACAATACTGTTCAATAAGATTATTAAACTGAGGTATATCAACAGAATAGATAGCTTCAGTTTCTTTCTTACCGAGAATATTATCTATCGAAATACCCAAAGCTTTTGATATTTCCGCCAATTCTTCTAAATCGAAAGACACATCGCCCCTTATCCTGCGATAGACAGATTCTTTTCCAAGCGAAAGCAAATTTGCTAAATATGTGGCTAGGTTAGTGTTCTCGCTCATTGCATTTTTAATGGACACAATGAGTTTATCATTTAATACTTTTTTCATACGTTGCACAAAAGTATAATAGAAATCTATCTCATTTTGGGAAGTAATAGATTATATTTATTTATTTTCGAAACGAAAATGCAACTTTTTCGCCAAACTGAGGAAATTGACAACAATGATTACAAATATTTCTTTAATTCAATGAAAGAATAGACACAAATATGACACAACACCAAGATAGGACATAAAAAAACAAGGAACGATAGTAAGCGTCCCTTGCCATTTTAATCTATTTTTTTGCTTTCCGAAACAGCAAAAGCATTAAAGACTGCTATTGATTAAATTTCTTTGTTTGTTAAAAAATTCGGTACGATACATATCGCCACTTCTGGAAACAAGTGTCGAATAACGCTTCAACGATTCAATCCATTCCTTATGCGCTTTGCATACTTCTGGCATAGAAGAGCGAACAACATTGATTGAAAAGGCTCTAATTGTTGATAATTCGAACTCTGGACAGGACATATAAGTGTAAGAGGCATCGAAATCAATATTTGAAACATAAAAATTGAATTCATAATCATTAGCCCATTGTCCGGAAATAGCCATCGATTCTAATTTATTCAACAATTCCATCACCTCTTCTTTCATCTGACTGAGATCTTCTTCGGTAAGCAAATCTAGTTTTTCAAAAAAAGAAATTGTATTGAGAAAAGAAGAAAATGTATTTTGTGACAATATAGATGTTGTATGACATGCATAACGCGATTCGAAAGAATATCTTTTATTGGCTTCTATTACCTTTTGCGGCAATTGGAAGTTTGCAAAAGGGATGCTTGCCCGCGATGTCTGTACTTGATACATCCATTTGTATAAATAAAATCGAGATAGTTTCTCATAAGGCAAAAAGAAAGAAAAAGGTAATTGATTATTTGCCGCTATTACTTGCGAATCCGGATACATTTTCATTTTACTGAAAACATTAATATAATAGACCAAGAAATCGTAATACTGATCCATAAATTTCTCCGATTTGATCATATCAATACTGAACAACGCCTGCGAACTTTCTTTTCCAATAATATTATCGATGGATATATTCAGCTCCTTCGCTATTAACGCCAATTCGTTCAAATCGAATGACACATCGCCTCTGATGCGGCGATAGACAGCTTCTCGTCCTAATGAAAGTAAATCCATAAGGTAAGCAGCAAGATTAACATTTACGGGGATTACATCTCTAATAGCCTTTATTAGTCGGCTATTCATTTCATCTTTCATTACAGTATAGTTTACTTGTTGTGTTCTGTTTGTCTTTTTTTATTATTTATACTTTCAAATATTTTCCAAAAGTATTTCCCAGATTACGCTTTTGTACTGACAAGCGTTGATTACCAAACTCATATATTGTTTTATTCTTCTTATTTAGTTTTATTTTTTTATTACAAAAAAAATAAAGAGTCTTGCTATATTACAATTATCATACCATTTTCCCTACAAAAAACATGCAAACGTCTCAGTAGATATAATTTCCACCTTCAGACACTATTACATTTAACTCTTTTTTGCTTTCTGTAAATTTATCGTAACCATCTTTAAGATTATTCCAAAAAACAATCATTTTCTTATTTGTCTGATATGTTTCTTCGTATTTTTTTTGATTCTCATCCGTCATTTTAAAGGGAAAAATATAAACCGGGATTTTATTTTGTCCATTATTCTTAGCATAAACTGCTAGCAAATATATCTCCTTAATAACATCATCCGTCATGGGTAAACATCCGATGGTAACGCAAGAGCCATGTATAAAAATATCGCCGCCCAGATCCTTCGCTTGAGACTTTATCTTGTCCGACATATTTGGGTAGTTAAGTCCGAGAGATAAGTAGAAATTGCTGTACGGATTAAATCGATCGATATAATAAAAGCCTTCAGGCACTTGTTTATCTCCCTTTTTTCGCTTTGGACCTAGCTGCCCGGAACGGGCACAAACATCATAGGAAAGAATTTGTTTGTATCTTGAGTTTTGTTTGTTTTTAGCATAAACTTCCAGAAGATCTATATTTTTATATACAACAAAAATTAGATTTAATTTGTTGAGTATGATGCCATTTTCTTGAAGTTTTTTTTCAACGAAGCCTTGTTTTTCATTTATCGCCGCTCTAACTCTTGGATATTGCTTTTGCTCGGACAAGAAATCTCTCCCATACACAAAAGAACATGACAATAGCAATGGCAATAATGCCCCAACAAGATATTTGCACATAAAGGTTCAGTTAAAAATACACCCAACAATAATTTTAAAAACAAGTACTGATTACAATCAGAAAAAGGATTTGACGTTTGGGTATATAAAAAATTGACTCTTAGATATTATTTAAAGTTTTACCAAAACATTCGATTTATAAATGATTAGGCAAGAGACTTTCTTAATTACACTACAAACATATCTAATAAAATTCAACTAATTACTTAGTTTTAATAATAATTTATTCTTTATTTACAAAAAGTACTCAAGAATGATAATTTTTTCCCTGCCAAGTATTTCTTTCTTCGAGTTGTTTTTTGATTTTTTCGGTAAATTCAAAGTTTTTCAAGCCCCAATCAGGAGCTATCAACCGCGAAGCCGGCGATTGCGACACAAAACGTTCGATGGCAATACTCGGATTCAGTCTTTCAAGAAAATCGACAATCAAATCGATATATTCTTCTGCCCTGTATAAATGGAAGTACTCCGGATGCTCAGTATATTGATGCGCCATTTTTGTTCCTTTTATAAGTTGCAACTGATGCAATTTCAACGCTGTTAACGGCAAACGTGATACCGCTTCGGCATGAGACAAAATCGTTTCTCGACTTTCGAGAGGTAAACCCAAAATCAAATGAGCTCCGCTGTAAATATTTCGTTTTGCCGTATCGCGAACGGCTTTTTCTGCACAAGAATAATCGTGTCCACGGTTGATAAATTGTAATGTCTCGTCCTTTGTCGATTCAATACCGTATTCGATCATCACATAATAGCGCTTCGACAATTCCGAAAAATAATCAAGCAATTCATCATTAACACAATCAGGACGAGTTCCAACCACTATACCAATCACTTTCGGATGCGATAAAGCTTCTTCGTAAAGTTTTTTCAATTTATCAATACTATCGTAGGTATTGGTGTAGGATTGAAAATATGCCAAGTAATATTGCTTCTCGTATTTCGCCTTATTAAAGAATTGTATTCCCTCCAAAATTTGTTGGGAAACAGTTTTTACCGGGCGACAATAATCCGGACTAAAAGATTGATTGTTACAATAAGTACAACCTCCCACTCCTTTGCTACCATCACGATTGGGACAAGTAAAGCCGGCATTTATCGAAATCTTTTGTACTCGATTCGAAAATTCTTCCTTCAAAACTGTATTGTAATTCAGGTAGCGTTCGGAAACAAAAGAAGTCATACTTTATTAAAACTAAGTAATCTTTTGAAATATAAAAATGCAAAGCCACAAAAACAAAATAAAGTTGTTTTCGCAGCTTTGTGATTTTATTTCAATTCAATTTTCAAATTCAATTCATCCAATTGCGTTTGGTCGATGCCGGAAGGTGCATTGAGCATCACATCGCGTCCGGAGTTATTTTTCGGGAAGGCGATGCAATCGCGGATGCTATCCAAGCCTGCAAAGAGCGATACCAAACGATCTAACCCAAAAGCTAAACCGCCGTGAGGAGGCGCGCCATATTTAAAGGCATTCATCAAGAAACCGAATTGAGCCTCTGCCTTTTCGGGTGTAAAACCAAGCAATGCGAACATTTTGTTTTGCAATTCGCTGTCGAAAATACGGATAGAACCACCGCCCAATTCCACGCCATTCACGACCATATCGTAGGCATTGGCACGAACCTTGCCCGGATCGCTGTCGAGCAAATGAATATCTTCGGGTTTGGGCGAGGTAAAAGGATGGTGCATCGCAAAGTAACGCTGCGTTTCTTCGTCCCACTCGAAAAGCGGAAAATCGATTACCCAAAGCGGTGCAAAAACGTTTTTATCGCGCAGTCCCAAGCGATTACCCATTTCCAGACGCAACTCGCAAAGTGCTTTTTGTGTTTTGCTTTTATCGCCTGCCAATATCAGAATTAAATCGCCTGCTTGCGCGTTGAACATCGAAGCTATTCTCTGTAAATCGTCCTGAGAATAAAATTTATCTACCGACGATTTAAAGGCTCCATCTGCCTCGCAGCGGATATACACCAAGCCTTTTGCGCCAATTTGCGGACGCTTAACGAAATCTGTCAACTCGTCCACTTGCTTGCGTGTGTACGAAGCGCAGCCCGAAGCGCAAATTCCACCCACATATTCAGCCGAATCGAACACCACAAAATCGCGCCCCGAAACGGCATCTTTCAACTCCACAAACTTCATATCGAAACGGATGTCGGGCTTATCCGAACCGTAGTATTTCATCGCTGTGTGCCAATCCATACGTGGAAAAGCTTCTGTTATGTCAATGTTTTTTGCAAATTTGAAAAGGTGTTTCATCATCCCTTCGAAAGTTTGCAACACGTCTTCCTGCTCCACGAAAGACATTTCACAGTCTATTTGCGTAAATTCGGGCTGGCGGTCGGCACGTAAATCCTCGTCGCGGAAACATTTCACGATTTGAAAATAACGGTCGAATCCCGAAAC
>DAIOHI010000078.1:0-8691 GCA_036744815.1 Paludibacteraceae bacterium | reverse complement strand
AGTTTAACTCGATTTGACAATAAAAACGCCAAAAGACCGAATAATAAAAAACGGCGCAACAACGACAACCGAAAAATCGAAAATAAGAGTAACGAAAAATCAGCCGAAGCAGGAAATAAACCGGTAGAAAAAAGCAATCGCCCCGAGGGAAATAGACCTAACAGAAGAAAACAGAAAAGAGGGCAAAGAAACTCTTCAAACAATCAATCGGAAAATAGAAACAATGAAGCGGATCATTAACATAACACTTTTCGCGCTTGTCCTTTTTGTTACATCTTGCAGCAATAAAGACATTTTTTTCCAATACTATTCTTTGCCGCCCGAAGGATGGAGCAAAGATAGTGTACTTGTATTCGATGTCCCGATAAGCGATACAACGGCAAACTACAATGTTTATATCTATATCCGCAACGGCAATAATTATCCTTATCAGAATTTTTGGTTCTTTACCACCAAAACAAGTCCTGATGAACTTTCGGAAAGCGATACAATTGAATGTTATTTAGCCGATCAACAAGGAAAATGGCTTGGTTCTGGCGCGGGAGCTGTTTTTGAAATGCCCGTATTATTCGAAAAAAACATTAGATTCAATAAGTCTGGAACATATCGTTATTCCATAACACAGGGCATGCGTGAAGATGTACTTGTTGGAATTCAGGACATCGGTTTGCGTGTAGAAAAAACAACGAACAATGGGGAAAAATAAATTATCCAAATTTGCCGACATGGAATCCTATCCTCATGTATTCCAAGTTTCATCGCAAACATTTCGTAGCGGAGGAAACTTTGACATGTATGGGAAATGGAATGAGCTGTTTTTTAAAAACGACTCTCCAATTGTACTAGAGTTGGGTTGTGGAAAGGGCGAATATACCGTTGAATTAGCACAAATGTTTCCTGATAAAAACTTTATAGGAATCGACATAAAAGGAGCCCGCATGTGGACAGGTGCTAAAAAATCTTTTGAAGCAGGGATGAAAAATGTTGCGTTTTTGAGAACTGATATCGAAATGATTCATCATTTTTTCGGAGCGAATGAAGTAAGCGAAATTTGGCTTACATTTCCCGATCCGCAAATGAAAAAAACGACTAAACGGCTTACTGCAACTAATTTTATGGCAAATTATCAGAAATTTGTTGTTTCTGAAGGGAAAATACATCTTAAAACCGACAGCAATTTTATGTTCACATATACTTGCGCAATGGTAAAAGACAATAAATATCCGGTCATATTTTCTACTGACGATTTGTATTCACTTGATCTGACAGACAATCCGGTATTGAATATAAAAACTTACTACGAACAGCAATGGCTTAGTCGTGGTATTACGATTAAATACATTCAATTTTTGCTCGAAAAACGAAGTGAATTTATTGAACCTGATATTGAAATCGAACGCGATTCTTATCGGAGTTTCGGACGAAATAGAAACACTCAAGATAAAAAATCGGAGAATTAGAATTCCGAACATCTATATAATATTATATTCCAAAATCTTACTTATATAAAAATGTCTCTTTCATCGCAAAACATATTAGATGCCCTTGCACGCGTGCGTTACCCAGGAACGGGAAATGACATTGTATCGTCGGGCATGGTTGACGATCTTCATATTGAAGGTAATAAAGTTTCTTTCTCTCTCACGTTTCAGAAAGCGAACGATCCTTTTTCCAAATCTGTAGTAAAAGCTGCCGAGCAAGCAATTCTTACTTATATCGGAGAAAACATCGATATTAAAGGTAATATTGACGTTAAATCAAAAGAAGTTGTAGAACAAACATCGCATCAAGAAAAACTATTGCCCGGAGTTAAAAATATTATTGCTGTATTTTCGGGAAAAGGAGGAGTCGGAAAATCTACGGTTTCGTCCAATTTGGCAGTAGCATTGGCGAATCTTGGTTACAGCGTCGGTTTACTTGATGCCGATATACACGGACCATCCATCCCTAAAATGTTTGGTGTAGAGCACGAACGTGTTATGGCAGAAGAAAGAGACGGAAAGCAAATAATGATTCCTCTTGAAAAATATGGCGTGAAATTTCTTTCTATCGGTTTTTTTGTCGATCCAAATAATGCATTGGTTTGGCGCGGAACCATCGCAGGAAATGCATTGAAGCAATTAATGTCGGATGCAGACTGGGGCGAGTTGGATTATTTCGTTATAGATATGCCTCCCGGAACCGGAGATATTCAATTAACGTTGGTTCAAAATTTATCTTTGACGGGAGCAATTGTCGTAACTACGCCTCAAGAAGTTGCTTTAGCCGATGCGCGAAAGGGTATCAACATGTTTATGAACGATAAAGTAAATGTGCCGGTATTAGGCTTGGTGGAGAATATGGCTTGGTTTACTCCTGCCGAGTTGCCACAAAACAAATACTACATTTTCGGGAAAGACGGAGGAAAGAGATTAGCCGAAGAATTGAACATCCCTCTTTTAGCTCAAATACCCTTAGTACAAAGCATTTGCGAGAGCGGAGATAACGGATTTCCTATTACGACAGAACAAGATAGCATTATTTCTCTCTCTTTTCTAAATTTGGCACGAAATTTGTCAATGCATAAAGGATAGAGTTGATGTCAAAAAACCTGAATTTATTTATGTTTTTTCGGCATTAAACTTTTATTTTTTTTTAATTTAAACTAAATAGAAAATAAGCACTTGTCATTTTCTTAAACATTATCAAGGATAGAGATTCTTGTAAATCTAAAAAAAACCTACACCCTTGTAAGAGATTTGCAGTTGTGTTTAAACTTAACTAGTCATTCATTATTAATTATGAAAAAAAATTTATTGTCTATTGTATGTTTTGTGTTATTATTCCCGTTCCTTGTTATAGGACAGGAAAACACTCAAGAAATCCAAAGTTTTGAAGAAGATCAGAGTCTTCAAGTTCAAGAAGAGGAAGATGACTCTGAAGATGCTCGTGTAAAACTATCCAAATGGTCGCTTAGTATTGATGCTGGAACAAATGCTTTTGATGGAGATATAAATCCTGCGTCTTACGGTTTTTGGAAAAATGTCAGAGGCGGGCTTTCTCTTGGGGGAACAATTGACTACACCTTTACTCCTATCGTGAGTTTGGGGCTTATGTACAACTATCATCCAGTACAAGCATACAATGCCTCTCTTATTTCTACTTCCAACCGTCATTTATTTGCACCCATTTTAAGTGTAAATTTACTTCACACATTCTCTAGTTCTATTAATGCGAAATGGGGACTTTGGTTGTTTGGAGGAGTTGGTATCACTTCGTTTAAATCAGATCTTTATTTCAATGCTAATCGAGATATGGAAAACCCCGAAAAGGGAAGCCATGTAAATGCTTTAGGAACATTAAAATCTACGTCAGTATCGGTTCCTTTAGGAGTAAATTTCGAATATAATTTCACAGACAATTTAGCATTAGGACTAAAAGTTCAATATATTGCAGAAAGCAGAGATGACTTAGAAGGCGGTAGAGGAGCTGGACAAGACCTTAACCTACAAGGTGTTGTTAACGACTTCTTATCTACAGCAAGTGTTAATGTTCGTTGGAAATTCGGTGCTCAAAAGAATTTGCACACAAGAAACATGAACATGGATACTTACAGAGATTTAGTTCCTGATCAAGCTCTTCAGTTAGCTAAAAAAGCATTAGAGAAAGCAGAAGATGCTCATAAAGAATTGGCGAAACAAAAAGATTCGTTGGATGATATGGATAAACGTTTACAAGGAGTTGAATCTCGTGTAGGAAACTTGGAAATGCTTCTTTCGAACGATGGTCCGGATGATGATGGAGATGGTGTTCCAAACCATAGAGACGAAGATCCGAACACTCCACCGAATACACCTGTTGACTTCTGGGGAAGAGCTCTTAATATACGAGATTATTCATTAACTCCCTTTGTGTTCTTTGACTTCGACAGATCGACTCTTGGTAACTCTGCACAAGAAACAATCTTCATGGTAGCAAGAAAGTTGCAAGATAATCCAGAATTAGTTGTTGAGCTAAGAGGATATGCAGACTACGCCGGAAGCGATGATTACAATGCTAAGCTAAGTCTAAGACGTGCCGAGCGAGTTAAAAAAGAACTTGTAGATATCTACAAAATTGATACTCGTAGAATTGGTGTCAACGGACACGGACGCTTGCTAGATCCGAAGTCTAAATATAGACCAAACCGAAGAGTAGAATTCTATTTCGACAAATAATACTAAACAAAAAAAGCTCATTTGTAAATGAGCTTTTTTTGTTTATATGTAAATTAAAATGCATCTTCTATTGATGCATTTTTTTTGTTTCTGAATGTCGGATGTCAACACCTTCGGTTAAATAAATAGTAGATTCTGCAATGTTAGTAGCACTATCACCGATGCGTTCCAAATTATGTGCAATCGAATTTACATTTAAGATATTTCGTATTTCTGTTTTTGTTAAACTTCCATTTTTATTGGCAAAAGAAGTTTGAAGCGAGCGGGATATAGAATGATAAATTTCATCAACCTTATCATCTGCTTCAATCACTCGATAAGCTTGCGCGCTGTCTTCATTAGAAAAAGATTGAATAGCCTGCCGAAGCATTTCGCCAGACGCCAGCAACATTTCATTTATCTGTTCTTTTTCATCAGCAAATTCCGCATTATCAATATCCGTTTTTCTCAAAAAATGGATAATATTTAATAACATATCGCCTACTCTTTCTAAATTGGTAGTAACATCCTGATAAGTAACAATTTTACGCAAATCAGCAGCTTTCGGAGTAAATTGAAAAATAGTGAAAACTACTTCTTCGCGCACTTTAAGTTCCAAACGATCGATAATTATTTCGTTAGCTTCCGCTTCTTCGTACACACTATCCAAAGCTGAGTTCTCCAACAACTTTGATGTCAATTGAAACTGTGTTAATACAGTTTTACCGAGCAATTCAAACTCGTTAAGCAACAATTGAAGTTGCTTTTGTTTTAATATATTTGAGCTCATAATATTATTATAAAATTTAGATTTACAGTTTCGTATCAACCAAATACTCCCGTAAGGAAATCTTCCGTACGCTTATTTTTAGGCTTCGTAAACATCTGCTTTGTAGAATCGTATTCAATCAATTTACCAAGATACATGAACATCGAATTGTCAGATATACGTGCCGCCTGCGACATGTTATGAGTAACAATAACAATTGTATATTGTTCTTTTAATTCCGAAATCAGTTCTTCAATCCGATTGGTAGAAATAGGATCGAGAGCCGAAGTAGGTTCATCCATCAACAACAATTCCGGCTTTAGCGCCAATGCTCGTGCTATGCACAAACGTTGCTGTTGTCCTCCTGAAAGGAAAGAGCCTTTTTTTGATATCGAGTCTTTTACTTCGTCCCAAAGAGCAACGCTTTTCAAGCTGTTTTCTACAACTTCGTCGCGTTCGGACTTGTTGAGTTTTATATTATTCAAGCGATAGCCGGCAAGGACATTATCATAAATACTCATCGTTGGAAAAGGATTTGGTCGTTGAAAAACCATACCCGCCAAGCGACGAACCTTCATCGGATTCATTTTGAAAATATCATCGCCCTTTATCCTAATTTCGCCTGTGGTTACAATGTCAGGATAGAGTTCGTGCATGCGATTGATTGCTCGCAAAAGCGTACTTTTTCCACAACCGGAAGGTCCCATTATTGCTGTAACGGTATTCGGTTCTATATTTGCCGTAACACTATCCACCGCTTTTTTTTCGGGCGAATAAGATACGGAAACATCTTTCATTTCCAAGATGTAGCCTTCAGACATATTATTATTTATTGTATTTTCCATTTTTTTGAAATACTTTTTGCTACGAGATTAAGACTTAATACAATGATAAGCAACAACAAGGATGTTGACCAAACCAAGTCTGCCAAATTCGGGTCGTTGTAAAACTCCCATATCAACAAAGGCATGGCGCTTGTCGGTTTAGCAATATCCCAGTTAACAACCGAGGCACCTAATGCTGTGACTAAAAGAGGAGCCGTTTCGCCCATTACGCGCGAAATTGCCAACAAAGAACCAGTGAACAAACCGCCAAAAGCAGCGGGAAGCAACACTTTCATTACAACAGATGAGTAGGAGCCTCCCAATGCTAATCCGGCTTCTTTAAGTGACAAAGGTAACATTTTCAAGCTTTCTTCCGTCGAACGAATAATCATAGGCAGCATCATGATAGCAAGCGTAATACTTCCGGCTAATGCGGAATAACTATACATTGGTTTTACGACCCAAGCATATACAATAATTCCGACAACTATCGACGGCATTCCTTGAAGTAAGTCGGCTAAATTCCGAATAAGATTGGCAAAAGGTTTATTTTTATTTTCTGCCAAATATACTCCCGCCATAATTCCAATCGGAATCGAAAGCAAGATTGCAATAATAAGAATAAGAAAACTACCTGTAAGTCCGTTCAAAATACCTCCGGGAATCAGTTCGTTGTTCAATTTTGCAAACATAGCTTCCATTGAAGTAGGCGCTACTTCGGTAAAAAAACTCAAGTTAAGTTGTTTATATCCCTTCTTCAACAATTCCCAAATAATAAGGAAAAGCGGAATCATTGTAAAAGCAGAAAGAAAACAAACAAAGCCTAAAAAAACTTGAGATTTAGCTTGTCGATATTCGGTGGATGAAAATTTTGTATCTTTCATTTGTTAAGTACTTTGATAATATACTTGGCTACAAAATTAATCAAGGCAGATATTACGAAAAGTAAAAGTCCGATAGCCATCAATGAACTTAGTTTTAATCCGCCAGCTTCGCCAAACTGATTGGCAATAATACTCGCCATCGAGTTTGCCGTATCGCTCAACTTTAACGGAATGTTATTCGTATTACCGATAAGCATCGTAACAGCCATTGTTTCGCCCAAAGCACGCCCAAAAGCTAAAATATAGGCGGCAATAATACCCGAACTTGCCACCGGAAGACTTACCGAACGTATCACTTCCATATTCGTAGCTCCTAAGCTATAAGCTCCTTCTTTCAGTTCGCCCGGAACCATCGAAATAAATTCCGTACTCAAAGACGAAGCATAGGGAATAATCATGATTGCAAGTATTATTGATGCAAGCAGCACGCCAAAGCCTTGGTCGTTCAATCCAAAATCAATAATCAGAGGACGCAGAACATAAAATCCCCACAAGCCATAAACAATTGACGGGATTCCTGCCAACAGATCGACAACGGCACTAACAATTTTTGCAACTCTTTTTCCTTTGAAATATTCACCATTAAACAAAGCGATGGACAAAGAAAAAGGAATGCAGAAAAGCAAAGCCAAGACAGAAGTCATCAGAGTTCCGACAATAAAAGATAAGGCTCCGTAATTATCGGCAACCGAATTCCATTCGGAAGAAAATATAAAATTGAAAAAACCGAAATGAGAAAAGGCTGTCAAACTCTGACTTACCAAGGCATAAACGATGCCCGCCGATAGCAGCAGGATAATGGCTGCCGCAACGATTAATATCCCTCTAAATATTTTATCTTTCACCGAAAAGTGTTTTTGATTTCTGTGTTACGATTTTATATCCGTAGAAGTACAAGATCTCTATTTATTTCTGTTCGGCAAGAAGCTTTCCGTCAAATGTTATCGAAGCGATCAGTTTCTGTGTTTTTTCCAAAGTTGTTTCCGAAAGCGGAGCGTAATAAGTTACCGCGGCGATTTCTTGTCCTTGTTTGCTGGTAATAAAACTCAGCAAATCAACCAAAGCTTTGGCTTGTTCTTCTTTGCGTTGATTGTAATTTTGTTCTTTGTAAACAACAATCCAAGTGAAAGTGCTTATCGGATATGCATCCGGATTCGACGAATTGGTTATCATCAATCGGGTGTCGTCGGGAATTTCCATATCGGCAGAAGCAGAAATCGTATTTGCATCGGCTTTTACAAAATGACCTGAATTGTTTTGCAACAATGCCGAACGAAGATTCAGTGCAAGAGCATATTCAGAGCCAATATAGCCTATCGAACCTTCGGTTTGAGAAACAATTCCGGCAATACCGGGATTTCCTTTTGCTGCTACGCCAACGGGGAAATTTAATTGTTTTCCTGTTCCGATTTCATTTTTCCAACTTTCGTCCACCTTTGTCATGTAATCGGAAAAAACATGAGTTGTTCCGCTTCCATCCGAACGATAAACAACGGTTATCGCTTTATCTGGGAAATTGATTTCAGGATTCACGGCTTTCAATTTAGGATCATTCCAATTAGTTATTTTCCCACGAAATATTTCGGAAACAAGTTCTGATGTTAGTTTCAAATCACCTTCTATCGGCATATTGTATGAAAGCACCACAGCACCCAAAGCCGTAGGGATATGCACCACATCGCTTCCTATTTTGCTTAATTCTTCGTCGGAAAGGAAAACATCGCTGGCACCAAAATCGACGGTTTTATCTTGCAAACTGCGTATGCCTCCGCCGCTGCCAACTGCTCCGTAAGTTACATTATTAGCACTGGCTTCGGTATATTTTTTGAAAACCACATTATAAAATGGAGCCGGGAAAGTAGCACCTGCTCCCGATAATTGGATTTTAGAGCCTGAGTTACAGCTCAAAAGAACTACTGATATTATTGCAGCAAATAAAATTTTCTTCATATATTTTTTGTTTTAAATCTGTTGCAATAATATGTAATAATAAAAACAACGAGATTACAAAGTTGTTACATTTTTATTACAAAAAGAGA
>DAIOHI010000077.1:0-8772 GCA_036744815.1 Paludibacteraceae bacterium | reverse complement strand
CCAAGATTCAAAATATAAACTTGTAGGCTTCATTGACGATGACAAAAACGCCAATAAGCGAGAAATTATGGGTGTAAAAGTTTATCTTCTCAATGAAAAAAATGTTAGAGATATTATATCTAAGAAAGCAAAAGGAGTTATTGTTTCTCCTCTAAAAATGCAAAACATTAATCCAAATAAAGATTTGGATATTTTCATGAACAATAATCTATCCATATTTACCGTACCTTTAGTAAGAAATATGGAAGAAGGCGCAGAACCTTCTGTAAAAGGGATGCTAACTAAACAGATCAAATCGATACAAATCGAAGATTTATTGGAACGTCCTGAAATCAAAATATCTACAGAACATATTGCAGCACAGGTTCGTTCAAAAGTGGTCTTAGTTACCGGAGCTGCAGGATCTATCGGAAGTGAAATTGTACGTCAAATGACAAAATACAATCCATCTTTAATTGTACTGCTTGATCAAGCTGAATCTCCACTACATGATTTGAAAATGGAGTTAGAACATGATTTTCCTGAACAAGATATAAGTATTTTTATCGGAGATGTGCGCAACAAACAACGTATGGAATATATGATGGACTTATATCGTCCAGATTTTATTTATCATGCAGCGGCTTACAAACACGTTCCTTTAATGGAGGATAATCCCGTTGAAAGCATTCAGGTAAATGTAATGGGGACAAAAACAATGGCAGATTTAGCGGTAAAATACTCGGCTCAACGCTTCGTAATGATTTCTACCGATAAGGCTGTAAATCCAACAAATGTGATGGGAGCTTCCAAAAGAATAGCGGAAATCTACGTCCAATCTCTTTTCTTGAAAAATTTAGGTAAAGATAAAAACACTACCAAATTTATTACGACTCGATTTGGTAATGTATTGGGTTCTAATGGTTCGGTAATTCCATTTTTCAAAAAACAGATAGAACAAGGAGGTCCTGTTACAGTTACGCATCCTCAAATAATCCGTTATTTCATGACAATACCCGAAGCTTGTATGCTCGTATTAGAAGCTGCAGCAATGGGTGAAGGTGGCGAAATTTTTATCTTTGATATGGGAAAACCGGTAAAAATTGCCGATTTAGCTAAAAAGATGATCCGCTTATCGGGATATGTACCCGAAAGAGATATTAAAATCGTATATACAGGACTTCGACAAGGCGAAAAGCTTTATGAGGAATTGTTGAATAACAAAGAAACCGTACTTCAAACACATAATTCAAAAATAATGGTGGCTTCGGTTCGTAAGTATAATTACGACGAAGTTGCAATCGAAATCGACGAATTAATTCGATATAGCTGGCTTGGAAAAAACTTTTTACTTGTATCGCAAATGAAAAAAATAGTTCCGGAATACGTAAGTAAAAACTCTCAATACGAAAAGTTGGATATCGAAAAAATGAATGTGTAAATTCATCGAAAAAAGATTGTAAAAAAATCAATTTTATTAACTGTATTTTCCGTATAGATGATTTCTGTAGAACAGCTTAGTGTAGAATTTGGAGGTTCTCCGCTTTTTGACGATATTAGTTTTCTTGTCAATCCGAAAGATAAGATTGCACTTGTAGGTCGGAATGGAGCCGGAAAAACAACTTTACTACGACTTTTTGCAGGAAAACAAACTCCTACTCAAGGAAGAATATCCATACCTAAAGATATAAGTATCGGTTATCTGCCTCAGCATATGATTCATAATGCGGGAACGACTGTGATGCAAGAAGCCGAGAAGGCTTTCGAACACATTACTGACCTTCAATCTGAGATAGACGAAATCAATACAGAATTATTAAACAGAAGCGACTACGACAGCGAAGAATATCATCTGCTTATTGACCGCCTCACTCGTTCGACCGAGCATTTACAAATAATCGGAAGTGGAAATTATGTTGCCGAAATAGAAAAGACATTATTAGGACTTGGCTTTTTACGTTCCGACTTCGATCGGCAATGTTCCGAGTTCAGCGGAGGGTGGCGAATGCGTATCGAATTGGCAAAGATTCTGTTACAACGTCCGGATGTTCTACTTCTCGACGAGCCGACCAACCATTTAGATATCGAATCAATTCAATGGCTTGAAAATTTTCTATTGACATCAAACGGAGCTGTTATTCTCGTATCGCACGACCGAGCTTTTATTGATGCAGTTACTAATCGGACGATCGAAATATCGCTGGGGAAGATTTATGATTACAACGTCAATTATTCAAAATACGTTCAACTCAGAAAAGAACGGCACGAGCAACAAGTAAGAGCTTACGAGAATCA
Organism: Paludibacteraceae bacterium; assembly: GCA_036744815.1. Classification (GTDB taxonomy): domain Bacteria; phylum Bacteroidota; class Bacteroidia; order Bacteroidales; family Paludibacteraceae; genus H1. Next base: position 6,498 of record DAIOHI010000077.1, on the reverse strand, counting down.
ACAAAAAATGATTCAAGATACCGAAGATTTTATCGAACGTTTTCGCTACAAAGCCACCAAAGCCGTACAAGTTCAATCGAGAATCAAGCATTTGGAAAAGATTGATCGCATAGAAGTTGATTTGGAAGACAATTCCCGTTTGAGTTTGAAATTTCCTCCTGCTCCGCGTTCAGGAAGCATTCCTTTGGAAATAGAAGCTTTGTCGAAATCTTACGGAAAATATTTGGTGCTTGACAAAGTTGATATGATTATCAACAGAGGCGAAAAAGTAGCTTTTGTTGGGAAAAACGGCGAAGGAAAAAGTACGCTCGTAAAATGCATTATGGACGAAATTGAATATTCCGGAAAGTTAAAGCTCGGTCATAATGTAAAAATAGGATATTTCGCACAAAATCAGGCGTCGCTTTTGGATGAGAATCGCACTGTTTTCGAAACCATTGATTATGTAGCCGTTGGAGATGTACGCACCAAGATACGCGATATTTTAGGAGCTTTCATGTTCGGTGGAGAAGCCTCGGATAAAAAGGTAAAAGTACTTTCGGGAGGCGAACGCAGTAGATTAGCAATGATCCGTTTATTGCTCGAACCGGTCAATCTTTTGATACTCGACGAGCCGACCAACCACTTGGACATGCGTTCGAAAGACGTTTTGAAAGAAGCTATAAAAGCTTTCGACGGAACGGTTATCGTCGTATCGCACGACCGTGAATTTTTAGACGGTTTGGTAACAAAAATTTACGAATTTGGCAATAAAAAAATACGAACACATTTAGGCGGCATCTACGAATTTTTACAACATAAAAAAATAGATTCACTACAACAATTAGAGATAAACACCCAACAAAAAGCAAGCGAAGCAAATACTAACAAAGCATCGTCGGAAAATAAACTTAATTACGAAAACAGAAAAGAACTAAATAGAAAGATTAGGAAAGCGGAAAAAGCTGTTGAAGAAATTGAGGTAATAATTGCTGAATTAGAAGGTAAAATCGCTGAAATGGACAAACAGCTTGAAATCCCCGAAAAGGCTTCTGATCCGGATTTCATTCAAACCTATCAAAAAAAACAGCGAGAGATGGAACAAAAAGTCTATGAGTGGGAAATCCTTTGTGAACAACTGGAAGAAATAAAAAAAGAAGAATAAAAACGAAAGAAGAATGCCGGCTTTATATTTAATTCCTACGCCTCTCGGCGAGAGCAGTTTCGATCGAATTTTTCCTGAATTCAACACGAAAATAGTTTCTACATTACGATATTTCATTGTAGAAGATATCCGCACGGCACGTCGTTTTTTGAAAAAAGCTAATCCAGACATCAATATTGACGAACTGACTTTTTTTGAGTTGAATAAACATACGGAATCCTCAACTATCGCTAATTTCCTGCAACCCATATACAGCGGTCATGATATCGGCATTCTTTCGGAAGCGGGCTGTCCCGCCATTGCCGATCCGGGTGCAGATGTGGTTGCTATCGCACAACAAAACAATATTGACGTCGTTCCGCTTATCGGTCCTTCATCCATTTTGCTCTCACTTATGGCATCTGGATTTAACGGTCAGAATTTTGCTTTTGCAGGCTATCTTCCCATTCAAGCGTTGGAACGAACAAAAATGTTGAAGAAATTAGAAGGAAGAGCTTATTCCGAAAATCAAACACAGATTTTCATCGAAACTCCTTACCGGAACATGAAGATGCTCGAAGAAATTATCAGCACATGTCAAACTTCCACGCGCCTGTGCATAGCTGCCGATGTTACGCTCGAAAGCGAATTTATTAAAACAAAGACTGTAAAAGAATGGAAAAAGGAATTGCCGGATCTAAGCAAACGTCCCTGCATTTTCCTTATCTACAAATAATCATTCGTCCAATTCAAGACTAATCCTTTTCGGTATCGCCTCCTTTTAAAACAGGTAAACTAATATGATATTTTACGGCAAGGATGCGAATAAGAATCACAGAGCTTATCGTCACAACCTGTGTTATAGGCTCAGGAAATCCCATTAAAACACAAGCCAGAAACATAAATCCACCAAAAACGCAAGCGAGAGCATAAATATCTTTTCTGAAAATCAGCGGTTCTACATTAATAAAAACATCCCGCATCACACCTCCAACCGATCCGGTAATTGTTCCCATGACGATTGCAACCCAAAAAGGGAATCCGGCACTAAGCGTACGTTCAATTCCTACTACGACGAAAAGCCCTAGTCCGATGGTATCAAAAATAAAAAAAGTATTTTTTAATCGGATTACATAACGGCTAAAAACAAGCACAAAAACCAAGGCAAAACCCGTAACAATTAAATAAGACGGTTGCTGCATCCAAAAAGGCGTGATGCCTAAAAGCAAATCACGAGTTGTTCCTCCACCGATAGCCGTTACCAGACCTACAATATAGGCACCGAACCAGTCGAATTGTTTTGCAGAGGCTAATCTGATGCCGCTTATGGCAAAAGCAAAAGTTCCAAGATAATCGATTAGGGTAGTAAAATTTATATCAAACATAGTAGAATAAACAGTATTTATACGCTAAAAAGGTGGTTAAAAAAGACAAGAAAGCGTACCAAAAATTGATACGCTTTCTCATTATAATTGAATGCAATTACTCTAAAATAAAATTATTCCGCAGGAGCTTGCTCTTGCTCCGGAGTTTCTCCAAAGCCTGGATTTACTGCTCCAGGTACGCTTTGTTGAGCTTCTTGATAATGTTGTTGAATTTCTGAATCAGCTGCGTTTACTTTTTCTTGCGAATGAATACCTCCGGCTGCTATTGACAAAACAACGATAAAAGCAATTAAACTCCAAGTAGCTTTTTCAAGAAAATCGGTCGTTTTGCGAACTCCAAGCACTTGGTTCGACGAAGAAAATCCGGCAGCCAAACCACCTCCTTTTGAGTTTTGTACCAAAACGAGCAATACCAACAAAACTGCGGCAATAACAATTAAAATAGTTAGTAAAATGTACATAATGTTATATTTATCTTTTTGTATTTATGACTATTGTTTCTAAAAAACGAATTTGGTCTGCAAAGTAACTACTTTTTTTCGGATTATTCAAATTTAAAGCTTCCAAGATTTCAAGTGCTTCAGCATATTTTTTCTCTCGTATCATTTTTTTTGCATTTTCTTCCGTAAACTCTACTTTATCAACTTTCGTCATCGGTAAAACTTCCGCTTGTTCAGTCTCTTCCTGAAGATTATACGAAGCTAATTCACGAGCCGCTTTCAATCGTTCAGCCAACTCTTTTAACGATTGTCGGGAATCACCGCCTTTTTTATCAATCGCATCCATCATGTCGAAATATTCGCCAGACGACACTTTCGCTTTTCGAAGCGGGCTTTGTCCTTGAGTTTTTTCTCCAATATCAGGATTCAAATAAAAATACAAGCGTCGGCGATCGGGTGCATAAAGCGCCATACGTTTGGATTCAGCTCCGTAATGTATATTATTCGTTTTTTTCAACGCCTTAACGTAGAGCATCCGAGCTTGCACAAAATAGGGAAAACTATCCACTAAATTTTTTAATTCGGGGATGTGTTTTTCCGTCACGGTTTCAGGCTGACGAAGTAAGGATATAAATTCTTCGCGAGTCATTGTTCTACCATTTACCAGCCGTATCGTTATAAATACTTTCGCAAATTTCCGTGGTAATTTCCTTCAGCAAGTCGGCTTGTACGTCGTTCAACATCTGATTGCTGGAGAAAGTACGGAAAGCGGAATAAGACTTATCAAAATCTTCTTCCGGTTGTTTGTTGTTCGAGAAACGAACTTTTACAGTAAGCGTCAGTTTAGTTTCCGAGGCATAAGAGTCGGCACTGATCGCCATCGGAGTCAATTGATAACCTGTAATTTCCCCTTCGAGATGCATATCGCCGCCCACGCGTAAAATTTGCAAGCGTGTTTGTCGTGTAAAAATATCGCGAACAGCTTCCGAAAACTCCTGCGAAAGCATTGGATACATACTTCCTTCTGCCACATTTGGAAAATCGGCGATCGAAATGGATTTTATTTTGGTGTAATCAATCATTCCCGCATTGAATTTATAAGACACAGTGCAAGATGCTAGTACAATCGCAACACTTAAAACAATAAGCGATCGCATGGATACTAAAGTTTGTTTGAAATTTTTATTCGATGCCATATTCTTTGATTTTTCGGTACAATGTCCGTTCGGATATCTTCAACTCCTCAGCGGCTTGTTTTCTTCTTCCTCTATATTTATCGAGTGTTCGTTTGATCATTTGCTTTTCCATATCCTCCAAAGTCATAGGCTGTTTGCTTATATCTTCGTGATATTCGGCATCCTGATACACATGAGAATCTTCAGAGAATCGATTAGCGTCACTGTGTTCCGTTTTTGTATCAGACACTTTAAATGATCGAGTTGGAGTTATAATCGTGTCGTGATCGAAAATTGTGGGATAAAGATGTTCATCCTTTTTTACATCAACCGCTTTATCATCCATCGTATCATAAACCATTTTTTTCAAGTCGTTAATATCTTTCCGCATATCGAAAAGCACTTGATAGAGAATTTCTCTCTCGTTGGTAAAGCTTTTTTCATCGCTGTGATGCTTCGAAAGAGCAGGCAAGCGCTCCAATTCTTCTGCCGGAAGATACATTCGGAGTACCTGTGATGATATTTCGCGCTGTTGTTCTATTACTGAAATTTGCTCCGTAATATTCTTCAGCTGCCGGACATTACCTTTCCAATAATAATTCGTTAGGAGCATTTGTGCTTCGTCGGATAATTTAATAGGCGGCATTCGGTATTTTTCGGCAAAATCGGATGCAAACTTACGAAACAACAAAACGATATCATCTTTTCGTTCTCGCAAAGGAGGAATATGAATAGGAACTGTATTCAACCGATAGAACAGATCTTCGCGAAAACGTCCGTCTTCTATCGCCCGAGCCATATTCAAATTGGTGGCAGCAACTACGCGAACATCAGTTTTTTGCGTTTTCGAAGAACCTACTTTTATAAACTCTCCTGCTTCGAGCACACGCAACAAACGAACCTGCGTGGAAAGAGGCAACTCTCCTACTTCATCCAAAAATATAGTGCCTCCGTCGGCAACTTCGAAATAACCTTTTCGTTCGGAAGTAGCACCTGTAAACGAACCTTTTTCGTGTCCGAAAAGCTCTGAATCAATCGTACCTTCGGGTATCGCGCCACAGTTGACCGCGATGTAAGGTCCGTGCTTCCGATAACTATATTGATGTATTATCTGAGGAAAACTTTCTTTCCCAACACCGCTTTCGCCCGTTATAAGCACCGATAAATCGGTTGGAGCTACCTGAATGGCAATATCTATCGCCCTGTTAAGAGCTTCCGTATTACCGATAATTCCAAAACGCTGCTTTGCTGATTGTATTTCCGGATTTTGCATAATGTTATCAATTGTTTATTCTGAAATTATGACATAAACAACTGACAAAATTACAAAAAAGAAACGAATTTATAGTAGTTAAAAATACTCAAGAATTAGGCTTTGCAAATTCCACATTTTAATCAGAACTTCAAACTATCGGATTTTAATTTTTTATATCCATTCCTTAGATAAAATATTTATAGCTAGAAAGAAAAATATTTTTTTATCAAAAGATAATGGCATTATTTTTGTAACCATCACATTTTTGAAATAATCATTACTTGTTGTTATTTAATCAAAAAACTACCTAACATGAAAATTAAGTTTATCATTTTATTTTTACTCTTCGCTGTCCAGCAAGGGTTTTCGCAAGATTCGGGTGTTGCCATTGGAGCAACAACTATTGAGCCGGAAATAATATTCAAAGTAACCAGTACGTTGGATAATCCTGGAGGCGTATTGTTTCCGGAAATTGCGTTATCCTTACGCTCTCTAATCGCTCCTTTTACGGTCACTCCCACCAACGGGTTGATTGTTTACAACACACACATTTCAAACTTATCAGATCCGGACAAAGACATAATACCCGGATATTATTTTTGGGATAATCCCAATAATTCATGGACTCCATTTAGTCCAACAACACATGCCAATCAAATTTTTAAAGCTTCAAATCAAAGAACAAATGTAAATTTTAATGATGGCACTCATTACATGGACATATTTTCTAATGTATCAATTAATCAAGCAAGTTCGTTATACCAGAAACAAGACGACATATCACTTCGCATAACAGAAACCGGTTATTATAGAATTACATTGAATCTTGATATGTGGATCAAACAGAAAAGTCAGGACAGAGACGTATTTGGCATTGCTTTATATCTAAATGGAATAAAACAGACGGATGAAATAGTTGTACCAACCAAAGAAATTCACGGAGGCACCCAAACTGTAGGAGCATCACACACTCTACATCTAAATGTACCATTAGGAGGAGGCAATTTACAAGTCAGAGGTTCCAGAATACATGGAGCTGCTGACATTTTTTTTAACAATCCTACGACTTCCACCATTGCAATACAAAAAATCCGATAACACTAAGCTAAAATAATTTCAT
>DAIOHI010000076.1:0-8894 GCA_036744815.1 Paludibacteraceae bacterium | reverse complement strand
TCAGCAACATAAATATTTTTTATTGAAAAAGCTGAATTGTTCGATACATTTAAAGCTTGACTTATGGTCTTAAAAGCTTTCTCCCATGTGGTTCCATCTCCTGAATAATCAGATACCTTGGAGTTTACGAAGAGATCTTCTGCAGCATCTGTTCCGGGTTTTTCCCAAGCTCCCATTATAGGACTACTATCACTACGAGCATTACCTCCTATATCGCTTTTTACTTCTGCTAAATATATGCCTTGAAATGGAGTTGTCATAGCATAGGGTTGCATTTGAAAATCTTCTATAGAAATGGCATTGCCGATAAAAATACCTCTATACCATGGTTTGAATGCAGAAGAGCCGAAAGGTATCTGTGTTGTTCCGTTATTATAATAAGTGGCAGTGGATGAGTAATAATTATTGTTAGCTGTTGGAGCGGTAATTCCGGTATTATAGAAAGCGTATCCATTATTACCTCTATTGTCAAAAATATTATTTTTCACGACAGATGCTGCTGTTCCTCTATAAGCCGCAGAGCTGTTGTTAACAGAATAAACGCAAACCGTATTGTGGTAATAATTGGCTGAGGCATTCGTATCATAAATACCATAAGTCAAACTATTAGATAATGATTCTGCATAGATGACATTGTTGTAGAAGCTTCCACTTCCGCTATTACGAATACCGATTGTTTCTCCTACTGATTTAATGTTAATAAGATTATTATATGAGAATGATGTTCCTTGAAGCCGGAGACCAACAACTTCTCCGTTTGAATTGTTGATAGACGCTATATCGTATATTCGATTATTTAAGATTGTATCAATAGAAGAATTAATTGAAGTATAAATGCCATACAATGCTCCATCGTTTGTAGTAATGCTTTCTGTTTTTATATTTCTGATAGTATTTCCTTCTATATAAGAAGAACTTGCTTTTGCAAAGTAGATTCCGGATGAAATTCCTTTTCTTGTATTCGTTATGCTCAGATTTTCGATAGTATTGTCTTTATATACTTTCCTATAAGCGGTACCATTATGTTCAGAATATAATCCTGCGACATAATTATCGGCAATAGAGCTATTCGCCTTGTTTTCTATATTGCGTACAGTATTTTCCACGTAGGAACAAGGTCCTTCGTATATTCCACCGTATAGCATGAAGTGGATTCCTATCACATGTTGAGCATTGTTTGTGGAGGTACTACCAGCATTCAGACCGTCGATAAGATTGTTTTTAAATGTAATGTATTTAGCTTCTGCTTGCGATGCAACATTTACAGCTCCTAGGCATATTGCACTAATACTTCCTGAACGAGAAGAATCATCATGATTTGTATTGAGATTTTCTATTCTGTTACTTTCGAAATTAGGCTCTGAGCCTGTATGGGCTAAGCCTACAAGATATATATTCGCATTGCCGCTACCAATCAGAGTAAAATTGCTTACTGTATTATTAATAATTTGAGGTCTTCCTGCAAAGTAATTATAATAAGCAGTTAAAGCTCCTCGTTTCTCTTCAGTATTACTTGGTGATTGCCCAGAGCTTGTTTTCATAGATATTTTCACAAAATGATTACCTATGATTGAATCAATGTTTGTCACGTTAGGTCTTCCCAATTGGTCGTAGGTACTTGTTTCTACACAGATAAAATTTCGAGCGATAGCGGTTGTTCCGAGACTCAATACAGATCCTTTCCCTTTTGCCGCTGTACTTCCGAAATAATTGTTTTTTATGCGTAAATCTTCAACCTGTATTCCTCCGCCAAAACCACCTCCGATATACAGGTATCGCGACCATCCAGAAGGAAGTTCAACAGCTTGCGTTTCGTAAAAGCTATTACCGTCAAATAGGAGTGTAGTTGCCTTTAAGTCATTAACACGAATAACATTAGTTGCTGTTTCAGAGCGGAGCAGATTACGAAACTCATTATTTTGTATCAGCGTATTGGTGGCTGAAGAGTTAATAAAGATAGCTCTGTATTCGCCGCTTGTTCTGTATGATGTGATATTTTTAGTAAAAACACTGTTTTTTACTGTTATATTCGAAGCCGAAGCCGCAATAAAAATTCCATTTTCTCCACCTAAAGTAAAGCTACATTTGTCGAAAGTAATGTTTTCTACACTTGAAGATGAGATGTGTATCGCAGAGACAGCACTCGCATTAGATATGAAGCCGCAGTCAACGAAGCTGATGTTTTTGCCGCCTCCTAATACGATGCTGTAGGCGTTTCCTGTTATTGTATGACCATTTCCCTTGATGGACAAATGATTCCAACCTCTATCGTAGATATAAACAGATGCAGTAAGACTTGTGCTTTCACTAATTGTTATGCTAATGTCTTTGCCGCTTTGAGAGTTTGCCCCGGTAGCATTTAATGCAGTGAAAACAGCATTAAGGTTTGTGTAATTAGTGGCTTCATTTAATGTCGATCCGGTAATTGTTATTTGTGCTGAAGTTGTGCCGACAAATGCAACAACAAACAGTAATAAAATATTTTTCTTTATCATTTCTTATATGAGTTTTTTATCAGTTATTTTTTGAATAAATATCTTTGCGATCAAAATGAGTAAGTTCGAGTAATTCTAGAAATAAAGCCCGCCTCCTCGCTAAAAGGCGGGCTTTTTCGAGAAATGCAAACAAACAGCACACTTCTCACAGTTTCTTTTTTTTATAATTATTTTCTATAAATAGTTTTATACGACTAATCCTTGACTTTTTATCTGAAATTTGACTTGCTATGCTAGATTATTTCCTATTCAGTAATTTCAGATTATTATAAAATTCGGTGTTAATTAAGATATCTAGCATTCGCATTTAATTTTATTGATTAATTATAAATTTGAAATTAATACAAACGGCAAGCGGCACTTTTTACAGCATTCACAATAATATCATTATGAATGCTGTAAACGTATTTAATACTTCTGAGATAATTCAAAGATTATAATAGAAGTAATTTTCCAAATTTATTTCTGATTATTAACCGATAATTGGAAGTTGTCGTCCGGGATCTTTAAATAGAATGTCTGAATTCCTTTCAGATAAATTTGTATCTATCGATATTGTATGATTAGTAAAACATGTTACAATAATAGGATTATTCCTGACGGTTTCTGATCTATTTACAATCAAGTTCTGATTGGTCTGACCGACTACTTTCGGAATAATGACTTCCATGTTTTTTTGTAAAAACCAAGTTTTGATTATATGCGAAATATTTAACATGATGATCTTGATTTAAAAAGTTTAGGACTTTTTGATAATAAATTATATCTAGCCTTAGCTTTTATATACTAGAGTAATATTTCATTATCTATTTTGATTATTTTGAATCTATTTTATTATAAACCACGTCAGTTATTTTATTCTGACTACAAAGAAAAATGTTTCGTACGATATGCATGATGTATTCTGCGAATTTTGTCCGCGCAATTTTCTCTAATATTGGTATTTGTTGTGTGTTGTGTATCAATATGTGTGTTTAGCGCATCTCTTTTATTGGGTTTGTGTAAAATGTGTCTTTTTTCGACAACGCTGTTTCGAAAAAAGACACTGGCGAGTAAGCTCTCAAGACAATTTTTCTAATCTGTATGTTGGATAATATTATTTTGTTGCGAAAAAGATACAGTTATATACAATATCTCGGAAAAAGCGTTACATTTGCGAATGCTATTGTGAGAGAATTACGACCAACTAACAATAGCAAAAAAACAATTTAGCCTTTACCTTCTGTTAAAACCCCCTGTTTTATACATTTCAATTGTTCGTGTTAAAAACTAATTAACCGCAAAAAGATACAAGTATCTCAAGAGCATATATATGTTCAATGAAAAACGCTGTGTCTTTTAGTGGAATGTTTATGGAGAATTCTGGATAATCTAAACAGGTGTTTTTATTATTTTCGATCGAATAATTTTTATAATAAAATCATTATATCGTCCGCAAGACTATGAATACAATAATAACCGAAAGGCTGATCCAATCAATAAAAAAATCACTGCCAGATAATATACAGATAGTATCGTATATAACAGATTTGTTATCAATGAGTAGGCAAGCTGCCTATAGGAGAATGAATGGAGAGGTTCCATTTACTCTTGATGAAGTTGTAACTATTGCAGATGATTTAAAACTATCTCTAGATAGAATACTAGAGAGGAAAGATACAAAAAGAGCAGTATTCAACTTAAATCTTATAGACTATAATGATCCGATGGAAAATTATTATAAGATTTTGAAGGGTTATATTGATATCTTCGAAACAATGGCAAAGAATGCAGATGCTTCTATTAATTCCGCATTCAATATAATACCCTATTCTTTTTCTCTCAATTATGATCATATTTCGAAGTTTTTATTATATAAATGGCTCTGTATTTCGAAAGTTGGCAGTAAAAACATTCCTTATAGTCAGTTTGGTATTCCTACGAAAATTAAAAATATACAGCAAAAACACTTCCATACTATTCGACTGAATATTGATTCTACATTTATTCTAGATAAAAACGTTTTTACATCTTTTGCTGGAGATGTAATGTATTTTTACCAATTGCAGCTATTAAACGATGAGGAAAAAGATCAGCTAAGGAAAGAGTTGCTAAAACTTGTTGCATATATAGAAGAACTGACATCAAGTGGCAAAAACAATACCGGATCTAAAGTCTCAATCTATATTTCGAATATTAATCTTGATACATCCTATACATTATATAAAAGCGGTGATTTCGAAATGGCACATTTTCGAATTTTTTCAATTAACGCTATCGAGTCACGAAATCAATTAATATGCCGAATTCAAAAAGAATGGCTTGAGTCTCTGAGAGATCACTCTACCCTTATAACGCAAAGTAGCTACTTGCAGCGCAGTCTGTTTTTTGCAGAACAATATGAACGAATAAATAAAATATTCGAATCAGAAATAGTTTCAAGCATTTATTGAAAATAATATGAATGCAAAATATGAGTTAATATCAAGCTTATAAGAAGAAATTAAATACTAAAAACTCAAAAATAGTATTTAATTTTTTTCTTGAATCTTTCCATAAGAATTTATAAATAGAAAATCTTATTTATAATTTATAGTCAATTCATTTCGATGGAAAAAACTTTTATTATCTTTGCTGGAAAGTATATTTTATGAATTTATATGTAAAAAATGAAACGTCAACTCTTAAAGCTGTAGTTTTGGGACAACCAGCCTCAATGGGTTCTGCGCCTTCTTTGAAGCAAACTTACGATGCAAAATCCTACGAATCGGTATTGACCAACGACTATCCAAAAGAAGAAGAAATTAGCAGAGAAATGTCCGCCTTTGAGCGTGTACTGCTTAAATATAACGTTCAGGTGTTCCGTCCATGGAGATTAGAAAACTGCAATCAGGTTTTTGCTCGCGATGTGGCTTTTATTATTGATGACAAAATCATCAATTCCAATATTATTCCCGATCGCATCGACGAACAAGAAGCCTATGAGGTTATTTACGACCTGATTTCCTTCAATAAAATTTATAATTTACCCGAAAAAGCCCACGTAGAAGGCGGTGATGTGGTACTCTACAATGATATTGTATTTGTAGGATTATACACGGGAAGCGATTATTCGACTTTCAAAACAGCCCGTACTAATCTCTATGCTTTTAATTTTTTGAAAGAACTTTTTCCAGACAAAAAATTCGTAGCTCTCGAACTTAAAAAGCACGATACTAATCCACGAAAAGGTGTTTTACATCTTGACTGCTGTTTTATGCCAGTAGGGAATGACAAAGCAATTATTTATAAAGAAGGCTTTGTTGATGAAAAAGATTATTTCCGCATCGTGGATATTTTTGGAGCAAAAAATCTACTTCACATCAATGAAGATGAAATGTATTATATGAATACCAATGTATTTTCTATTTCGCCAGAAGTAGTAGTTACGGAGCAAAATTTTAAACGCATCAACCAACATCTTCAGAACGAATGGGGAATGACTGTTGAGACAGTGCCTTATTACGAAATTTCAAAAATGGGTGGATTATTACGTTGTTCAACTTTACCTCTAATACGAGAAAATGATTAAACAAAATACGGACAGCATTTTAATGATTGAACCGATAGCCTTCGGTTTTAATGACGAAACGGCAAGCAATAATTTTTTTCAGCAAAATGATTCACAATCAGCTGAAATGATTCAGAAAGCTGCTTTGGCTGAGTTTACGGCTATGCGTGAAATATTGGAAGCGGAAGGCGTAAACCTTATTGTCGCAAAAGATACAAAAGAACCTCATACACCTGATTCCATTTTCCCTAATAATTGGATTTCTTTTCACCATGATGCTTTGGTTGCTAAATATCCGATGTATGCAGAAAATCGTCGTTTGGAGCGTCGTTCGCAAGTATTGGATGAGGTGCTAAAGCAGGGATATCACCTAATAAATGTAGTCGATTTCTCGGATGCTGAAAAAGAAGGAAAGTTTCTCGAAGGGACAGGCAGCATGGTCTTAGATCGGGTGAATCAGAAAAGTTATGCTTGCGTTTCTGAGCGCACAAATCCCGAAGTTGTAGAGCTTTTTTGTAAAGCATTCCGATTCAAAGCTCTGATTTTTGAAGCCTTTCATAACGTTGAAGGAAAACGCCAGCCAATTTATCATACAAACGTAATGATGAGTATAGGAGAGAAATTTGCTGTAATTTGTTCGCAAGCTATTGATGATATCAATGAGCGCGAAACGATATTGACGGAGCTTAAAACAGATGGAAAAGAAATTATTGAAATAAGTGAAGAGCAGATGCATTGTTTTGCCGGTAACCTGCTGCAAATAGAAAATAAAATTGGCGAAAAATTGATTGTGCTTTCACAAAGGGCATTTGAATCTTTAGAAAAAGGACAATTGGCAGTATTGGAAAAACAAGGGAAATTACTGCCTATATCCATTCCAAACATCGAAAAATACGGTGGCGGAAGCGTAAGATGTATGCTAGCAGAAGTGTTTTTACCGAAAAAATAAATTTATTACATAAAATATGAAAGAACAAAAATTATCAGCTTCGGCATTGATGGAAATGGAAAATCAATATGGAGCACACAACTATCATCCGATTCCAGTCGTATTGGAAAATGGAAGTGGAGTGTTTGTTAGCGATGTGGAAGGAAAACGCTATTACGATTTTTTATCGTCATATTCAGCCGTAAACCAAGGACATTGTCATCCTAAAATTGTAAACACCCTAATAGAACAAGCTCAAAAACTAACCTTGACATCACGGGCTTTTTACAATAGTCAGTTGGGAATTTATGAAAAATTTGTTACCGAATATTTCGGTTATGACAAAGTGCTCCCGATGAATACCGGAGCCGAAGCAGTAGAAACGGCATTAAAACTCTGTCGAAAATGGGCTTACGAAGTCAAAGGTATTAAACAGAACGAAGCTAAAATTATTGTTTGTGAAAATAACTTTCACGGTCGTACAACCACTATTGTGTCATTTTCTACTGATCCGGATGCTTACACTAATTATGGACCTTATACTCCGGGTTTTATTGTAATTCCCTACAACGACGTAAAAGCCTTGAAAACACTGCTTGATGAACGCAGCGATATTGCCGGATTTTTGGTAGAACCGATTCAAGGAGAAGCTGGTGCTTATGTTCCTGATGATGGATATCTGAAAAGTTGTTTTGAATTATGCCGCGAAAATAATGTGCTTTTTATTGCCGATGAAGTGCAAACCGGCATTGCTCGTACAGGTCGCCTTTTGGCTTGCGACCACGAAAATGTTCATCCTGATATTTTAATTTTGGGAAAAGCCCTTTCTGGTGGAGTTTATCCGGTTTCAGCCGTACTTTCGTGCAACGAAGTGATGGATGTTATCCGTCCTGGACAGCATGGATCTACTTTTGGAGGGAATCCAATAGCAGCGGCTGTAGCTATATCAGCATTGGAGGTGGTGCGTGACGAGAAGCTTGCCGAAAATGCCTTATATCTTGGAGAGTTGTTTCGACATCGATTAAGTGATTTCTGTAAAACATCAAAGATAGCGTCTTTCGTTCGTGGTAAAGGTTTACTGAATGCTTTGGTTATCAATAATGAAGCAAAGAAAAATCTTGCATGGGATATATGTATTAAGTTGAGCGATAATGGATTGCTAGCCAAACCAACGCATACTAACATTATTCGTTTTGCTCCACCCTTGGTTATTACTGAAGCACAATTAAATGAGTGTATTGATATTATTATCAAAACAATAACAGGCTTTGAATATAAATAGTCGATCCGTAATTTATGAATAACAAAGGCTTGAACAGAAAAGAATCTATTTATACCTTTTCAAATAAAACTTTGCGTAATATACGTTAGGCTGTAAATTTTAATGATTGAAAAAAACGCGGAAGGATAATATAAGATAAATTCTACCAATACTGTAGCAGTAATAAAATTTTGCTATCTAGCTTTTTGATTAAAAAAAAGTGCGCAGGATGAGACTCGAACTCACACGGAAAATAAGCAACTGCACAATATTTTTTTACCTTAATATCAGTAGATTTATAATTATAATTTTTGTGTTTTTACTTTTTTTTGTTGCGTTTCTGTTGCAGTTTATTGCTTAAATTTTATCACGTCGGCTTGATCAGTTCCGCCGTCTTTTAAGTTTAGTATAATCCTCTCAGCATCCGGATATTCCTTTTTAGTTTTCTTTATTAGTCTATCTCTTATTGCTTCATATTGACCAGATGTCATGGACATTGTGTTTTTTACAGTTCCTAAATATTCATACTCCATAACCGGCTTGCTATCGGTAAACACATAAATGTTTTGATAACGTTCTGCTTCCGCCGTATTTTTCCGTACCTGATAGTTTTCTATTCCTGCGGACACTAAAGCCATTAAAGCGACACCGGCTATCATTCCTAAAATTATTTTCTTCATT
>DAIOHI010000075.1:7652-8950 GCA_036744815.1 Paludibacteraceae bacterium | reverse complement strand
CCAAAGCTTTTTCGGCTTCCTGTAAAGCAAGTTTCATAAAAGCTTCGTCCTGATTAGGCTTCGCCTCTGTCGATTCGCTGTTATAATAAGTTATTCCCATAATTAACACATTGGCTTATTAGCATATTATCACCCTTTCCATCGGCAAAAGTACTCATCACAAATGTCAATCAGCAGATAGAGTAAGAAACCCATCAGCGAAAGGATAAGAATTCCGGCATACATATTTGTATAAGCAAGGCGCATCCATGTATCGACAATGTAAAATCCCAATCCACGGTCGGTGCCAAAAGTTTCGGTAAAGAATAATACCGAAATAGCCGTTCCGATAGCGATACGAAGCGAAGTCAGCACTTCGGGCAGTATAGCGGGAAGCGTAATCCATCGCAAGGTTTTCATTCGCCCGGCTCCTAAAGAAGCAAAAACGTGAAAGTCCTCTTTCGGGATGTTCCGTACCGCGTCGCGCGTTGCAACAATAATCTGAAAAACAAGTATCAGCACAATCATGATAATTTTTGCTGCCTCGTCGATGCCAAATAAAAGCATAACAACAGGCAAGAGAGCCAACTTCGGAATCGGATAAGTGAAATACAACAAAGGCGTGCATATTTTATCAATCCGAGGACTGTTTGCCATTAATAATCCGGCAGGGATACCCAGAAGTAGAGAAAGGAGCAGTCCTTTTACAATGCGTCCGAAACTTGCAGCGACATGTTCCCACATTTCGTAGCGGAAAATATCGGTCAATTGACCATAAACTTCCACCGGACTCACAAGTGCTTTCGACTGAACGAAGAAAGCTGCCAGCAACCAAATAAGATGCAGCGCCACGAAACCGTAGATAAAAGACAGAATCCGCTTAGTCATTCTCAATCCTCCAGCTTTTTTCGATTTCGGAACGAAGGCTTCTTTCGAAAGACAGAAAATCATCTTCAGTCCGCGAAGCTCCTTGACGATACAAAGGGTTTTCGATAATCCGATCCAATTGGCAAGGCACATCATTGGATAAAAGAATGATGTATTTACCCAGCTTTACCGCTTCCGAAATACTGTGAGTTACAAAGAGCGTAGTCGTTTTTTGCTCTTTCCACAGTTCGACAAACAACTTGAGCGAACGCCGCGCCGTAAAAGCATCGAGTGAAGAAAAAGGCTCGTCCATCAACAACAAATCAGGAGTCATCAGCCAAGCTCGGGCTAAAGCCACGCGCTGTTTCTGTCCGCCGCTCAGCTCCCGTGGATAGCGCTCCATCAAGTCTGTCAAGCCCAATTGTTCGACAATATGCTGCTTATTGGGAGCG
>DAIOHI010000075.1:5448-7552 GCA_036744815.1 Paludibacteraceae bacterium | reverse complement strand
TCCAAGCTTAAATCGAAGCCGGAGAAAATCTCTGTCTCGCCAAAAGCGATATTTATTTTATCAATAGAAAGAAACGACATGTTATTTTATTAGCGTTTACGTCCCAAAAAGCGAATTACCGATCCTTTACCCCTATGACCAAAGCCTTCATTCAATTCCACTTCTTTTTCCTCCAATTCAATGACATCGTAATCCTCAAAATCTTTCAATATTTCATCCGTAGAGAAGAGCATAGATAATTCCTTCGGACCTCCTACCGCCGGATTTTCAGCATTATAGGCAAGATGATTCTTACTGAAGGCTTCGAATATAAGCATTCCACCCCGACGCAGATAGCTATTGAGGAGTTGATGATATGGTTTTCGCAAAGAAAAGGGTAAATGTACGTATATCATCGCAAGCGCGTCGAAGGATTGAGACTGATAAGCCAAAGATGGCAAATCGCCCAAGAGATAATCGATCCTTACATCGTTTTTTTCAGCCAAGCGTAAAGCCTTTTTTTGTCCTTCGGTGCTTATGTCAAAAGCCGAAACTTCCCAACCTTGTTTTGCCGCAAATACTGCGTTGCGCCCTTCGCCTTCGGCAGGAAAAAGAATCCGTCCCGGAGCCAGTTTCAACAGCTTTTCCTTCAAATAATTATTTGCCTCTTCGCCGTAAGCATAGGCTTCGCCCCTATATTTATCATTCCATTTGTTTAATTCTAAGTTCTCCATCTGTTTGTTTTATAATTTTTACTTTCGATGGCAATGAATTATATTGCTTACTTTGACAAAAGTATAAAAAAATGAGCGTTTTTTCTAACGCTCATTTATATACTAACAATCAGTCTATTTGGACATCATTATCTCTTTTATCCTTGTTTCACAAATTCCAGGGCTTTTTCCATAGCCCGGTCAAGTCCTTCAACATTTTTACCGCCGGCAGAAGCAAAAAATGCTTGCCCGCCACCGCCACCTTGAATTTCTTTGGCTGCTTCGCGAACAATATTTACCGCGTTAAAACCTTTCTGAACCAAATCGTCAGTCAACAATACTGTTAGCGACGGTTTATCCGAAAAAACACTTCCAATAACGAAGAACAAATTCTCTATCGCATGATTCCTTACTTTGAATGCCAATGTTTTAATAACATCCGGCGCCATATCCGTGCGATAGTGAATAACATTAATTCCGTTTATTTGAGATGCTCTGCCTAATAATTTTTGGCTCACACTTTCAATTTCTTGCTGTAAAAATCCTTCGATGCGCTTTCTGAGATCTGTATTCTCCTCTACTGTTTTCCGAATGGTTGAAAGTAAATCGGGCGCGTTATTCATCAAATCCTTCATTTTATACAACATATCTTGTTGATAATCCAGCATATCTTCAACATTCTCGGCAGTAATTGCTTCGATGCGGCGAATACCCGCAGCAATAGAAGCTTCGGACACAACGCGCATAATGCCAATTTGTCCGGTGGAATTGACGTGAGTTCCTCCGCAAAGCTCTACCGACTCCCCAAACTGAATAACACGAACCGATTCGCCGTATTTTTCTCCAAACAATGCCATCGCTCCCATTTCCTTAGCTTGGGCGATAGGAATTTCGCGCATCTCGTTCAATAGATAATTTTCGCGGATGCGACGGTTTACAATATGTTCCACCTGACGGAGTTCTTCCGGCGTTACTTTCTGAAAATGCGAAAAGTCGAAACGCAGACTTTCAGGGCTCACATAGGAACCTTTTTGCTCTACATGCGTTCCAAGTACTTCGCGCAAAGCTTCGTGCAGCAAGTGCGTTGCCGAGTGATTGCAGGCTGTTGCCTGACGCTTTTTCTTATTTACTTTTAAAACGATCTCCTCTCCTATTTGAGCAGGCAGTTTATTTGTCAAATGAACCGAAAGATTGTTTTCTTTTTTCGTATCAAAAATATCAATACTTTCATCACCGCTCGTCAGCCAGCCTTGATCGCCGACTTGTCCTCCCATTTCGGCATAAAAAGGTGTTTTAGAAAATTCGATTTGATAAAACACCTTTCTATGCCGAAATGGGAGGACAAGTTGGCGATCAAGGCTGGCTGACGAGTGATGATGAAAGTATTGATATTTTTGATACGAAAAAAGAAA
>DAIOHI010000075.1:0-5438 GCA_036744815.1 Paludibacteraceae bacterium | reverse complement strand
GAAAATACTATTTGATAAAAAGATTTGTTTTTTTGCGATACTTTACGATATCTCAATATCTTAGTCGAGCATTCCAATGTATCGTAACCCACAAACTTGCTTTCCCCTTCGCTTACAATTACCCAGTCGCCGGTTTCAACAACCGCCGCATTGCGGGCACGCTCCTTTTGCTTTTGCATTTCGGAGTCAAATTCCTTCGTATCCACCGTGAAATTGTGTTCGCGCAGAATCAATTCCGTCAAGTCGAGCGGGAAACCAAAAGTATCGTAAAGTACAAAAGCATCTTTTCCGGAAATACCTTTTTCTCCTTTTTGTTTTGCTTCGTGCATTACCTTATCGAGCAAACGAATTCCGGTTTCCAAGGTGCGGAGGAATGATTCTTCTTCTTCTTTAATAACCTTTTCGATAAGCGTTTTTTGAGCAATCAGTTCGGGATAAGCGCCGCCCATTACACTGCAAAGCACATCGATCAATTTATGCATAAACGCCGTATGCTGTCCAAGGAAAGTGTAGCCGTAACGAACCGCACGACGCAAAATACGTCTAATGACGTATCCCGCTTTAGCATTCGACGGAAGTTGCCCGTCGGTTATCGAAAAAGCAATGGTGCGGATATGGTCGGCAATAACGCGCATGGCGATATCCGTTTTTTCATTTTCACCGTATTTCGCTCCGCATATTTTCCCTATTTCCTGAATAATCGGCTGAAAGACATCCGTGTCGTAATTCGATTGTTTCCCTTGTATAGCCATACAAAGACGTTCGAATCCCATTCCTGTATCAATCACTTTATTCGGAAGCTGCTCCAGCGAACCGTCAGCCTTGCGATTGTATTGCATGAATACGTTGTTCCATATTTCAATCACTTGCGGATGACTTTCATTCACAAGCGTCAAAGCGTCAACTTTCGCGCGCTCTTCGTCTGGACGAAGGTCGATATGTATTTCGGAACAAGGACCACAAGGACCCGTATCGCCCATTTCCCAGAAATTATCTTTTTTGTTTCCGTTTATAATACGATCTTGAGGCAAATATTCCGCCCAATATCCGGCAGCTTCATTGTCGCGCTCAAGTTTTTCTTCGGGCGAACCTTCGAAAACAGTAACATATAATCGGTTTTTGTCAATTTTCAATACATCAACCAAGTATTCCCAAGCCCATTCGATGGCTTCTTTCTTAAAATAATCACCAAATGACCAATTACCAAGCATTTCGAACATGGTGTGATGGTAGGTGTCGTGTCCTACTTCTTCCAAATCGTTGTGCTTTCCGCTTACGCGAAGACATTTTTGAGAATCGGCTACACGCGAATATTTAATGGGATCGTTGCCCAAAATAATATTTTTAAACTGATTCATTCCCGCATTGGTAAACATCAAAGTAGGATCATCTTTGATTACCATTGGAGCAGATGGAACAATTTTGTGCTGCTTGCTTTCAAAAAAATCGAGAAACGATTGGCGAATTTCCTGTGAAGTCATAAATATAGTTTGTAAAAAAATCATCTGCCGAATTTATCGACAATATTCCGTTTTTATTTATAATTTTGTGCGATTCGCTTTTGGCTTAACTTATATTGTTTTATCGACTAAATATTGTCAAGCACTAAAAGCCAAGGTTAATTTTATAAAATAGAGTCTGCAAAAATAGCTCATTTTTATTACTTTTGTATCAAGTAGCCAGACAATATTGCTCTTTCGGCTCTATTTCACTCTTAATTTTCAATTGCTACAGACGCTTTTTGAGTTTTGACAGCGTCTCTTTTGCGAAAAACATATGGCAAAAAAGAAGTTCCGATTCAATCCGGAAACATTAAATTACGAACAAATAGAACATACTATTGCTTATAAAGCTAAGCAGTTCGCAATTCATATCGGTTCGGCTTTCATTACCGGAATTCTTTTTTTCATCCTTTTTATCTTATCTGTTGACTCTCCAAAAGAAAAACAACTGAAGCAAAAAATCGTTCAAATGGAAGCCCAATACAAAGTGTTGGAACATCAATTGGAAGAACTTCAGGTTGTGATGACCGACATTCAGGAGCGGGATGATAATTTATATCGCGTAATTCTGCAGGCTGATCCCATTCCTATCGCGCTGAGAAAATCTACCACAGCAAGTATCGATTACTACGAAAGACTGCTCTCAAAAACCAATACTCAGATTATTGCCTCCACATCCAAACAAATGGACGAACTGAGAAAGCAGGTTTACATACAATCAAGATCTTACGACGAATTGGCTAAGCTGGTAAAAGAACGCGAGAGCTTGCTGGAGCACATTCCTGCCATTCAGCCCGTACTTAACAAAGACTTGACACGCACTGCTTCCGGTTATGGATGGCGTGTGCATCCGATTTACAACGTCAAGAAATTCCATTACGGAATGGATTTTACCGCTCCTACAGGAACAGATGTTTTTGCAACCGGAAAAGGCACAGTTAAAAGTGCCGGATGGCAACAAGGCTTCGGACAGGCTATTGTTCTTGATCACGGATTCGGATATCAGACCATATATGCGCATTTAAGCAGCATTGATGTACGAGTAGGACAACAGGTAAATAGAGGCGAAATTATCGGACTGATTGGAAATACCGGACGTTCCACCGGACCTCACCTCCATTACGAAGTACATCTAAAAGGTGTTCCACAAAATCCTCAAAATTATTACTTCCTCGACTTGTCGCCCGAAGAATACGACCGTATGGTTCAGTTGAGCAACAACGCGGGAGCTATGTACGACTAATAAATCAGTCCTATCTCCTAAAGGGGAATGAATGCGGAACACAAGGAATTACGAGAAAGTCTCTTTAATTTTATCCAAGTCATCCCAAAATTTCGGATAAGACTTGCTCACTACTTGTGGGTTTTCGATAACGAGGGGCTGCAAAACAGCAACCGGAGCAAAAGCCATCGCCATGCGGTGATCGTCGTAGGTGGCGATACTTGGCTTCTGTTGAGCTTCGCAGCTTTCTCCATCCCAAATCAAAGTTCCCTCCCCAGCCTCTTTAACAACAAAACCAAGCTTCCTTAATTCATTTATAAGCGCTGCAATACGGTCGGTTTCCTTTATTTTGAGGCTTTGAAGTCCACAAAAGGAGAATGGTATATTTTTCAAGCAGCAGGTTACAGCGAAAGTTTGCGCCAAATCCGGCTGATTAACAAAATCATATTCAAATAATGAAGTGACCTTATTATTTGCGGTCAATAAAACAGCTTTCTCCTGATATTCGCTATCAACGCCAAGTTGAGCGAAAAGTTCGGCGACCTTACTATCGCCTTGATAACTATCCTTTTGTAATCCCCGAAGAAGAATTGAACCTGCTCCGGTTAATGAAAGAATCTCGTACCAATAGGATGCCGCCGACCAATCCGATTCAACTGTAAACGCTGTGGGACGATAAATTTGCGGACGAATATCAATCAAATTATCCGAAAAATCAACTTTTATCCCGTATTCATCCATCATTTTAGCGGTCATTTCGATATAAGGTTTCGATATAACATTGCCTTCCAAAGTGATTTTCAAACCATTCTGCATATCGGGTGCAATCATCATAAGAGCCGAAATATATTGACTGCTGATGCCTCCATTCAATGATATTTCGCCACCCATCAGGGCACTGCCGAAAATTTTTAAGGGAGGAAAACCTTCTTTTTCAATGTACTCGATTTTGGCGCCCAAGCTATTCAACGCATCTACCAAAAGTTTGATAGGGCGCTGCTTCATGCGTTCGCTGCCTGTGATAGTCCATTCGCCAAGAGTCTTTGAAAGGAATGCCGTGAGAAAACGCATGGAAGTTCCGGCAGCTCCGATATCGAAGTTTTTCTCGTTGGAATCGAGGGCTTTTGCCAATACCCGCGTATCGTCCGAATCGGATAAGTTATTAATTTCGTCGAAGCTATATGCAAGCGCGTTTAAGATAAGCGCGCGATTGCTGATGCTTTTCGAAGCCGGCAAATCGACGATTAGATCGAGCTTTTTTATCGGAAAATATAATTCTTTCTTCTGCATGCGTTTTTATTGAATTAGTGCAATTCATTTCTCCAATAATACATATCGGGATCGGTTGCTTCGAAGCCAAGACTTTTGTAAAGATGCTGCGCATTCATGTTATCAACGCGCACTTCCAGCGTTATCCTGCAACTGTTGTTTGATTTTCCTTTTTGTATAACGGCTTCCAATAGTTTTCGCCCAACGCCTTTGTTCCGATATTCGGGCTTCACTATAACGTCATGAATATTAATCATCGGGCGGACTTTAAAGGTGGAGAAATTCTCAAATGCTACGAGCATTCCGCAGAATGAATCTCCCGATTGCGCGAGAAAAACCATTGATTTGGGATGTCGTTCCAATTCCTCCAACAATTTTGACTCTTCCTTTTGCGAAAGAAGCTCTCCCCCACCCATTTCATCGGCAATATAAATATTGATAAGCTCGGTTATCGCAAGACGCTGTTTGGCATCGGAATAATTGCATTCGACAACGCTTATTTCCATTTCGTTCTGATTATTTTTGCAATATCTTTGTTACTTCCCCAATATATAAAATGTGGTGATCGGCGTAAGGATACCATTTTTCGACAATTTCTTTATCTAAAAAGAATTCGGCACCGGTCGGCTGCACATAAAGCTTCTTTACAAAGATCACGAGCTTCGACTCCTCAAAATAAGGAATTCCGTTTTCATCGAGAATATTCAAGCCCGATTTTTCGATTTTATTTTCATTTCGACCTGATACGCTTCCCAAATAGTTCAATTCCTTTTTAAAGCCTTTTTCGAAAAAACAAAGAGAAAAGCTCTCCGAAGCATCTACAAATTCTTTCGTGTAACGTTGCGGACGAATGACTACATAAACCACTTCCTTGTGCCACATATAACCGAAACCGCCCCAATTAGCCGTCATCGCATTTGTCTTACCGTCCTTCGACGCCGTTATCAACATCCAATCGTCTTTCAGGCTGAAAGGATTCATCGAAAAATCTTTTGCGCTTATTTCTTTAAAAGTATTCATATTCTTGGTTTTTAGTTATTCTGATGATTATAAGAGGATAGACTTGGGTCTTTTCTTGCATTTTTCGTCTAATTTTCGACTTCTGGTTCCTCGTTTTTACAGCGCGTCCTCAAGATCTTCTTCCACAACTAAGTTGTCGATAATAAAAGTTTGCCTTTCGGAAGTGTTTTTGCCCATATAAAACGCCAAGAGATCGGAAACAGCGTCCTCTTTTTTCAGGCTTACCTGATCGAGACGGATATCCTTACCGATAAAATGCTTAAACTCATCGGGAGAAATCTCACCAAGACCTTTAAATCGGGTTATTTCCGGATTTACACCTAGCTTTTCGAGGGCGGCGAGGCGTTCTTCTTCCGAATAGCAATAGATCGTTTCCTTCTTATTACGGACACGGAAAAGCGGAGTTTGCAATATATAAACGTGCC
>DAIOHI010000074.1:5200-8989 GCA_036744815.1 Paludibacteraceae bacterium | reverse complement strand
CAACAACGGATCTTCTTTCAATTCGCCCTGCCGAAGCTTGAGTGCCATTACGGCATCCTGATCCAACGACCTGCCAATTATCAGCCCGGACGTTACCTGTCCGTTAGCAGCCCTTACAGGACTTATCGCTAAATCAAAGTCCTCAGTCAACAATATGCCTTTTCGTTCAGTCATTAGTGTTTTATTTTTTCGTCCTCAATCTTCGAAAAATCTTCCTTTTGCGTAACGGTCGACAAAACAGCAACCATATTTGTTTTAAATGTTGCACCACCGTCACCCGGAGCAACAGCCGAATTATTGATCGCGTTATAAACAGCATCTATTCGCTTTGTCATTGTATCCAACTGTTTTTTAAGCTCAGGCGTTATGGTCAAACCACCATTCTCGCCATCACGGAAAACAATTTCGTCCGCTTCATCTGTATGTATCAGCCACGCCACCGAGTCTTCAGCTTCTAAAATCGCAATAATGCATTCACATCCGACGGCAGGCTTTGTCATTATAGCCCCCAAGCCCAATGCCACATTGTGATAGGGCAATTCGTTCTCGTCCTCGCAAACCATCGTTTTTTCGTCCCAATCCACAGACACACATGTTACCATACGAAGCTGTGCTTTGATAGTGCCGTTTAAATGCCGTTTAAATAGCAATAAGAATTCATCCGCGAGTGTTTCTACATTTCCTCCCATAATCGAGCCTTAAAACGCCTTATTTTCAACCTGCCTTATTTCCTAATTTGCCAACCTGCCGAACACCCTGTCCGACCTCTATTGTCTTAACCACCGAATCCACATAATAAGATCCATTCCGTTCCGGATAAAGGATGCTTTTAATATCGACGATCATTCCGTGCTCCAAGCGCGGAACGCCGAAAAGAGTGATATCACCATCCAAGCCGGGTTGTTTTGCTTTGTTGTATAAATCAAGAGCCACCTTATCAATCTCGACCTGCGTCAAATTAGGCTGTTTGATAGTAATTGTCATACCGCCTTTTTCGCCCTTGGTTGACGATATTTTTTTCTTTTGTCCTTTTTTTCGCTTACCGCTGTAAGACTGCATCGAATCCACACGAACCCATATTTTACCGATTGGGCGGTCTTTCAAATTATCGGCCGCCTGCCGTTCGATAGTTATTTCCACATGCTTACCCCCGTCGATGGATGTTTGCCCGGCTGTCAAAACTTTGCCACGGAAATAAACGTATATGTTCATTTTACTTTTCAGATCATCGAATATCTCCGTGATCAGCTTATTGTCGTACCTCACGGAACCGATTGCCATATCATCACACTTCACTTCATATTCCGGAGCAACAGCATTTAAAAGCTGTTTAAGCGTACAGGAAGCACGGCTGACACTTACCGATTTCCGCTTCAACTTATACATCTCATCCTCGCATGTAAGCATGATAGGAACATAAGTCGAAACCTGAGACAAATAACCTTCAAACTCCGTATTCAGGTTACCGTTGTAACCCCATCGGATAATAACAGGATCACCATCCTGAAACACATCACCAACCGCAAAACGGTCAAAATCTCTCACCCTTCTCGGAAGCGTTATGTCGGCCGTACCGGTCAACTTCTGCCAACCGGTTTCAACCTTGATTTTGCTGAAGCGACGAACTAACACTTTTTGCCGTCCTCGCGAAGCAGGAAATTCAAGTTCGCCATATATCGCATAAGTACTCATACGTTCATCAACAAAATATCTGAATAACGCCCGACTTTCCCTGAACCGCCGATATTTGTAAATCTTCAAAAACAATCCGGCTGATATATTTCTCAAAAAATATCTTCCCTTTTAGTATGCCGAGAGAACCGGCTATTTCGTTCAACTGTATCAATGCCGCCTGTTGCTCTTCCGCTGTTTTTTGAGCCTGACGGCTTGTGTCGTTGAGGCATATACCGCGAATATTGATTTGCCAGTCATCAAAGCCGAATATCTCTTTCACCGTTCCCGAACTGCCGACTATCGGCGTTTTAGTAATGTTTTTCGGACGTGAAAAATCGACTATTGTTGCCACTGGAAATTCAAAGTCCGCGAATTCCTTATCCACAAGCCGTCCGCTTCTTTTATCATAAACCTTGTAAGTGCCGCCGTCAATAGTAAAACTGCCTAGAATCGGAGTGCCGAACATACTTAAACGATCAGACTCCTCATCATCCACAACGCTTATCTGATAACGACCGACATCGCCCTGAACCTCCCCATCCGGAAGCTTATAGCCTCGTGCTTCATAATCACGCTGTAGACCATAAGGCAGATAAACAGGACTATTAAAACCGTACAAATCGCCCAACAGGGAAACCGCCATCCCGACATCAACAATCGGAATGCGATCCAATAATTCTTCTTTATAACTACCAAAGTTCATACTATCCTGCCACTACTATTGAATCCCTTAATCGGGCGTTTATTACTCCTATAATCTTTTCAGCTATTGAATTGACATCCGTTGAACCGTCCACATTGAAATAGTTCTTTATCTCAATCCGTTGGTTAATCGTTTTTACACCGCCGGCACCACCGGAACCCGAAAGCCCGGCATTTGTTTTCGGAGTGATAACAGGAGAAACCGCTGGATCCTTTTTCCCTTTTCCGGGAAGCATAAGACTCATCGGGGTATTGCTACCACCACCGCCACGCTCAGGATCCTTATCCGGATTGTCAGCATAAAAACTGTTCAATCCCTTTTCACGTCCTTCAGCAAAGGCACTGCCTAAACTCTCTCCATACTGCGCTGCCGCGTCGGTTATCTTTTTCAACCCATCGCCAAAGGAGTAGTTGTCATCAAACCAATTAGCGGGATTAAAAACGCCTTTTATTAAATGCCAAATACCCTCAAGGACTTCACCTATAAATTTTCCGAATCCGGTAAAGAATGTTTTTGTAAACTCCCAAACACCCATAAGCACCGCCCGAAACTCAGCTGAAGTATTCCAAAAATAGGCACCTAAAGCAATAAGTCCGGCAATAACGGCCGCTATCCATCCGATAATCGGGATATTCATAATAGCGACTCCCAATCCTTTTGCGCCAAGTGACATCAGATTAAAGGCACCACTAACAAGACTACCCACAACAGGCATCGCTTTCAACGTTGTCATCAAGAGGACAATCCCTTTCCGGGCATTCGCCAAGTTCGCCAGTACGCTTACTGACGTTCCTATCACGGTTATAAATGGCAAGACGTATTGTGTCGCTCCAAAAATACTGATACCAAAATCAGTAAACCACGACTTTAGACGTGCCATTCGTTCTTCATAGCTACTCATCACAACCGACGCTGATTCAAAAGCCGCGTTTGCTCCGCTAATTTTAACCGTCATATCATCAATAGCATCGACGCTGTTCAACAGAATCTGCGCTGCCGCTTCGTTCTGTATCCCGAACACCTGAGCCATTACAGTTGCATCACCTTGAGCTTTTTTCAGCTCGCGAAGACGGTCTGTCAACGGAAGCGTTTTATCCGATACAATATCGTAATTCACGCCCCATGCTTTTAGCTTTTCAGCTGCTTGACGCGGTATCACATCAATACCAGCCATATTAGCCAATACGTTTCGGAGCTTCGTTCCGGCTTCCGATCCATACAAACCGCCCTGCGCTAAAGCTTGTAAAACCGCATTTGTTTCTTCAAAAGAAACATTCGAGTTCTTTGCTTGCACACCGGCAGCCTTTAAAGCTTCAGCTGTCATATTAACCTCGGACGCTCCTTCGTTACCGGCCGCTGCCATAACATTGATCATCCGAGTCATTTCTTCCGATGCTTTCATCGGATCCTCT
>DAIOHI010000074.1:0-5190 GCA_036744815.1 Paludibacteraceae bacterium | reverse complement strand
GCTAACACCGAACTGGAGCATTGCGGTTGTTGCCGCGTCCATTGCCCCTTCGGTATCGTTTTTCATCAATTTGCTTAGTGTTGCAACGTTAGAACCCATCGTTGCTAACGCATTTTCGCTCTGTGCTATTTCTGGTCCGAAACGTGCGATAATCCCGGTGTAACTTCCCATCATCCCGGAAGCATCCAAACCGTATTGTTTAGCCGCCTTCCGTGCTTTTTCGCCGATACTGTTTATTTCAGTTTCGGCCAGCCCGGTAATCGACTGCATTTCTTTTTTTGCCGAATCGAAAGCAATGCCCGGAGCGGATATATCGTTTATCTTTTGAACGATGTTATCCATGCTGCTGGCTATGGCAGACAAATCGATAGCCGACATGGCTTTCAGCGAATCACCCCACCTGTTTGTTTTATCGCGGCCTTCTTCAGACTTGCCGATAATATCACTCATCGGCGAAGTAACTTTGTCGATAAGCTCAAGTATCCATTTAGTGGTTTGGGAAGCCATTATAATTTGTCGGTTGTATTGCTTTTAGTATTTCGGCAGCGGCATCCATGATGACCGCCTTTTGGTTTTCGTGGTTGAGTTTGTTCAAAAACTGCCATTCAGCATAAAGCTTGCACCACTGTTCAAATTCTAAGGATTCAGGAGCGATGCCGTATTCCTTACGGATTATGGCATCGACCTGACTGATCAAGTCATCATCCTTTATTTGTTCGCGCTTTATGCGTTGGATAAAAAACTTTTATACGGCTTTAAGAACTCGTCTACTTGTGTTGAAAATCCAAGATAGACTATTCCGTCAGTCTCTAATTTTTCCGTATCACCGCCGACGACAAGATTTTTTATAAAAGTTTTGACATAATTATCCAAGTCTCCTTTTTTAGCGTAATCCATCAATAAGCGTACATGTCCGGCGTCGGGACGGCGGACGGCAAAATAATAGATTTCGCCCGGATCGGTCATTTTTCCAGCATTATCAAAAATAGGAGCTTCAACAACAACCGAAAGAATCTTTATTTTTCCGTATTTGGCTTTCAGATCAGCGATGACTTCAGCCGGGATAGTACAGTTATTCTGAACAACTGCCAATAATGGAACGGCTGCCAACGCAGGCATCCAATCAGCGTGCTGGATAAATTCACTCACATGCGCCGACGCGCTTACAGGCTCAACGAGCCCAACAGAAAACGTCGCTATCAAAGCGAAACAGATAAAAAGAAAGGGTTTTAAAAAGTTTTTCATTGTTCTTTTTTTTGAATTACAATAGCTTTTGCATGTAGCCGGCAACTATCTCACTATTGCTAAATACCGTTGTTTAAATACTGTTTAAATACAAGTCCCCTTCAGGGGATTTAGGGGTTTTTACACATTCCAATCAATATGGCTGACGATTAGCTCAAATTCTGTAGCTATTGTTTTATCGTTCTGATTAACTTCTACGCTACGTCCGGTAAACTCACAGTTACGGATGCGATCGCGATACTTCATGTTTTGATAGACGTATTCTACCGTCATATCAAATGGCGCAATATCAGTTAATCGCTTACCTGCTGGCAATGCCCTCTGAATAGCAATTACCTCTTCCTTAAACAGAGTTATACTTGCTTTGGCGGCATAGTTTCCTTCGCCGCGCCCAACAGGATACTTTCCCTTTCCGTGCGCATTTTCCTTTTCTACCGAATCGTCATAAGCCACCTTGGAAATACCTTCTACATCGCGGGAAAGAAAGTTGACTGTCATAGAGTTCCAGCCTGTCATCTTTCCGAACTTATTTATAATTTGATCAGCTTTCATTATTATTCGATTTTAGAAGTTAAACCCAAGTCCACGTCAAATTCGTGTACTATTTGCCCTACAACCACCTGCGCTTTTACGCTCATCGGCGTATCTTCGCTTACGGTTTGAGCTTCGTTAATATACACGTCCATATCTTCAATATTACCTGCCGAAAGCATTGCTTCAAGCTTCTTTTTTACCAAACCTTCACAATCGGCAATCCACGTACTTTTTATATAGCCGGTATCGCTGTCGGTAGGAACTTTCGAGCGTACTTTAGGAATTAATGCTTTGCGGATGATCCGCGCCGCTTTGTTCCAAATACAGTTGTAGTTGAAGTACGCGTAATCGCTTGTTTTTGTCGTTGCTGTTGGGCATCCGGACAAATAAAAGCCGTCGTACTCGTCAAAGCTTCCTACATAGATATAGCCTTTAGCAGACAAGCTCGTTTGCTGTGTCGGTGTCAGCTTTTCAAAAGGAGTACCGTCGCTCAAAGCGGCCGAAAGCCAGCGTCCGGTAACCTGATCAGCCAGCGAGTAGTTCTCTTCGCCACGACGCGTGCGCGGTTTGGTTTCGATATCAACCGATCCCAAATCTTCATGCACCGCACGAACGGCAACAGAGCCGAGAACCGTACCAACCGCCGCGCTTTTCGCGTAAGCTTCATCAAGCGCGACCTGTGCCGGATCCTGACCAATAACAACGCTGATATTCTCAGCCGCCAACGCCCGCAAGTCGAACAAATCCGCGCCGGCATTATAAAAGTCCGCGTCATCGGTTTTAGCGATACCTTCCAAGAAAATACCGTCAATCAAAATATGCTCTTCCTTGAAAGAGTTAACCAAGCCCTGAAGGGCAAGAACATCCGCATTGATAGTGTCGATGCTTGCCGAAGCAATGCCGGCAATGCCTATCACATTTCGTCCTTTGATACCTCGAATAGCCGAAACGATTTCTTCATCCGCTGTCAGCTGAGCAACCGTGGTTGTCTTAGCTACAGGAATAAAATAAAAGGTAAAGCCGGGACAAAGCCTGAACATTTCGCTCAGGTGATAATGCACCTGCTCGTTATTGTTCGCGTCCGATGCCGCGTTTATACCTTTTGTTTCGGCAGCGGTAATATCAAGCAGTTCAATGGCTTTTTTATGCACAATCTGTGCGGAAGCCGCAGCCCCGCCAATCAACACGATCACGCGATCGGAGCTGTCGGAGGCGCGTCCCAAACCACCATTCAACTTATTTATATTTGCACCGTTAAAACCCATTGCTTATTCTCCTTTCAAAGCTTTTTGTTTTGCTTCAATAGCTGTCAGCACACCTTTTCGAGGCGCACCGGTAGCATTTTCAGCATCCAATATTTCTTGCAAGGCATCCAAGGTTGTAGCCGCGTTTATTTCTTCCGTCAAAACCCTTACAGTCTTTGCGTATTCCACTTTGCTCTTCGCTGTTTCACCTTCACGCAGGAAGGTGAAAAGCTCCAGTTCTTTGCTGCTACGATTGTTCACCGAGTGGTTTTTGGCAGCCATGTCATTAATGTCTGAAATAAAAGCCTGACCGTCGGTGGCAACTATCACCTTGTTCGCGTTAGGGTATTTTTTAAACACACCATCAGCAATTGTTTTTGCTTCGTCTTTACTAATTGTTTTCATTTTTTGTGTTTTAAAGAAACTGTCTGCCAATCACAAAAGCAGACAGTTTCTAAGTTAAAAAACCAACCAACCTTTTTTAACCGTTATTAGAAACGATGGCACCAAAACCATAATCCACAACACGGTCAACCAAACCGTATGTCTGAGTACGGAATTCCGACTTTGGATTCGGATTTCGTGTATCAATACCTTCAGGCTTATAGAGAATCTTTGTGCTGTCAAGATGATACACAGAGTTCGGAGCATAGAAAAAGGTAGAACCCTTTTGATCTCCTTCTACAAGTACAGAACCTTTCGCTTTCTTCGTTACCGTTGAACCGTCTACTGTAAAAGCAGGCGTATCGTTATTTTCGAAAAACTTAAAGCCCATGAAATTGCGCAACGCACCTGTTTTCACATCAAAGAACACATCTTTGTTGGCAAAATAAGCAGCAGAGAATCAAGTCCGTAACATGTTCCGGACAAAGCACCATGTACAAAGAGTTCAAATCCAATAGATTCAAAGATTTTACCTGCTCGAGATATTCGGCAAGATTTTTGAAAATCAAACGTTTTCTACCTGTCGATGTAGTTTCACCACTTGTCAGAATTACCGGCATTTCGCTCTTACTATTGTCTTCCGGCGTAAGTTTCCACAACACGTGATCACGGATACCAATTTTAAAAGAATCCGTATGTTTAATACGAATTATCCCACGTTTATCATAAGACAGCGAACGAATTTCTTTATCGTCTACCTCGGTTGGAGTCGTGTCGTATTTTTCCCATTCAACAAACACTTTTTGACCGTTCATCTTCGTCGGAGTGAAATCGGCAGTGTTGTTCACTAAAAACTGAACATTATTGATCAGTTTATTATATCGCAAACCGTCGGCTGTAATAGCTGCTTTAGGAGCACCCGGAAGAACGCCCATAAAGTCGTCACGGTAATTTCTGAATTCAGCTAAAAGCTGATTGGCAACAAATTGATTTAACCATTGCCCCACATCTATCGTACTCATTTATATAAAATTAATAGTTATTTAAAAGTCCGTTTTTCCCATGAAGCATACAAAGCTTCGAAAGTTTCAGGATCATTATCCTGTAGTTCGCTAAGTATATCAGGGTTTTCATCCTGTAATTGCTCAAAAGTCTTTCCCTGATACAAGCCATTACCGGAAGCGGTAGTAGTTGTTTTTTTCGTATCCACTCTCCTTACAGCCTGAATGCTGTTAAGCAGTTCCAAGGTACCGTCAAAATCATCCTTCAATTTTTCTTCCCATTTTGCCCGATCAGTTGCCTGAATTCGGTGTTCCGTTTCGGCTTTATCAAGTTCAGCCTTGATTTTAGCCTTTCTTTCGCGCGCTTGTAATTCTTCAAATTCCTGCATTTTTTTTGAATTTTTTTGAATTTCAGCGGTAATTTGCTCCTGTGTCGCATCTTTAGGCAGACCAAGAGCTAAAGCAGTAGCTTCTAAACTCATTTTTTCTAAATTATTTGGATTAGTAATAGTTATTGCGAGTGGCGATCCGCTGGCGCGGATAGTTTGTGCCATGTCGTTGTCAATTTTAACCGGTTCCTTGATATCGGTAACAAAACCCCATTCTTTGGCCTCCTGTGCAGTCATCCAAAAGTCGCCGCCATCCCATTTCGCTTTAAAGTCGGCTTCGGGTTTTTTCAGTTTTGCGACATAGGCATCATAATACGTTTTTGTCATGCCTTTCAACAGCGTCAGGTAGTTTTCCATTTCCTGCTCATTACCGCCTATCCATCCGGACGGTTT
>DAIOHI010000073.1:0-9075 GCA_036744815.1 Paludibacteraceae bacterium | reverse complement strand
GGTGTTGGTGGTGCCGATGCGGTTGATGTAATGGCGGGAATGCCTTGGGAATTGAAAATGCCGAAGATAATAGGCGTAAAACTGACCGGAAAAATGTCGGGATGGACATCGCCAAAAGACGTTATACTAAAATTAGCAGGCATCTTGACCGTGAAAGGTGGAACAAATGCCATTATCGAATATTTCGGAGAAGGAACAAAAAGTATTTCGGCAACCGGAAAAGCGACCATTTGCAATATGGGAGCCGAAGTAGGAGCTACCACATCTATTTTTCCTTTCGATGAAAAGAGTGCTACTTACCTCCGTGCCACAGGACGCGCGAAAATAGCCGAAGCCGCATCGAAAATCAGCGAACATTTACGTGCCGATGATGAGATAGTCGGTAATCCTGAAAAATACTACGATCGCGTTATCGAAATAGATTTAAGCAAATTGGAACCTTATATAAATGGTCCTTTTACGCCTGACGCGGCATATCCCATTTCGGAATTTGCCAAAGCAGTAAAAGAAAAAGCTTATCCGCAAAAGATGGAAGTCGGTTTGATAGGCTCTTGCACCAATTCATCTTACGAAGATATGGCGCGCGCGGTTTCGGTTGTGAAGCAAGCCAAAGAGCAACATTTGAATGTGAAAGCGCAATTTATTATCAATCCCGGTTCGGAGCAGGTGCGTTATACTGCCGAGCGCGATGGAATCCTTTCCGAATTCGAATCGGTAGGCGGCGTGGTGATGGCGAATGCCTGCGGTCCTTGCATCGGACAATGGAAGCGCGAAACAGACGAACCCGAACGTCCAAATTCTATTATTACATCCTTCAATCGGAATTTTGCCAAACGTAACGACGGAAATCCGAATACACATACTTTTATCGGTTCGCCCGAAATTGTAACGGCATTGACCATTGCCGGCGATTTGGGCTTTAACCCGATAACGGATACTTTAATTAATAAAGAAGGAAAATCTATAAAACTAAAAGAACCCAAAGGATTCGAACTTCCGCCGAAAGGCTTTGAAGTGAAAGATGCGGGATATATTGCTCCCGCCAAAGATGGAAGCGGTATCAGTATTAACATAGCTCCGAATTCGAAACGATTGCAGGCTTTAGAACCTTTTACGCCTTGGGACGGAAAGGATTACAAAGATTTGTCGTTATTGATAAAAATAAAAGGCAAATGTACTACCGATCATATTTCGATGGCAGGTCCTTGGTTGCGCTTTCGCGGACATTTGGATAATATTTCGGACAATATGCTGATAGGTGCGGTAAATACGTTTAACGATAAAACGAATGCTGTACTTGATTCTTCGACAGGCGAATATATCGCTGTTCCACAATTGGCTCGCAAACTGAAAGCTTCGGGAAAAGGCTCGGTGGTGGTAGGCGAAGAAAATTATGGCGAAGGTTCGTCGCGCGAACATGCGGCAATGGAACCGCGTTTCCTGAATGTGAAAGCTATTTTGGTAAAATCATTTGCACGTATTCACGAAACAAATTTGAAAAAACAAGGAATGTTGGCGCTTACTTTTGTTGATAAAAGCGATTACGATAAAGTGCGCGAAGACGATAAAATCAACATACTCGGATTGACGAATTTTCAAGCGGGCAAGAACTTAGAGATAGAGCTTCATCACAGCGACGGCACAACAGAAGGTTTTGAAGCGGCGCATACTTACAACGAAACTCAGATAGAATGGTTTCGAGCCGGAAGCGCGTTGAATTATTTAGCAAAATAACACTTTTGTATTCCGATTTTTTTTAGAATTTCGCTTGATAAAAGTTTGAGTAAAACACAAAAAACACATAACCAATACACAAATTATGAAAAAGGCAGTAAAAATTATTTTAATCACTTTAGGCAGTTTTTTCGCGTTGTTTCTGATGATCTGTATCTTTATATGGATAAATAGTCCAGGAAAACTTAAGCCTTTGAAAGACGAGCAAGGACATGTTATTAGCACAGCATTAACCGAAAAAAACTGGTTGGAGATAAATGGTATTCAACAAGGATATTTTATTCGAAGTGAAAATCCCGAAAATCCTGTTATCCTGTTTTTGCATGGCGGTCCGGGAAGTCCGGAACTTCCTCTAATCGAAGCTTCTGAAAAAGCAGAAAGGCTTGAAAAGTATTTTACGCTTTGCTATTGGGATCAACGAGCTGCGGGAATGAGTTTTTCGAGCGATATAGATTCCATTTCGCTGAATGATTTTGTAGAAGATACGCGCGTAATGACCGAATACTTGATGCAGAAGTTCGGCAAACAGAAAATATATTTGATGGGGCATTCTTGGGGTTCTTATCTTGGCGTTAAAGTGGCGGAAAAATATCCCGAATTCTATCATGCTTATATCGGTATCGGGCAGGTAACGAATCAGCGTTTATCCGAGCAGTTGGCTTATGATTATATGTTGAATCATGCTCGGGAAATTGATGATAAAAAAGCGGTGGAAGTATTTGAACAAATAGATAAAAACGCCGCTTCTTTTCCCGATAACGCTTACCTGATGGGAGCTCGGTCTGCCTATATGAATAAATATGGAGTTGGCGTTGTGCACGAAAATGCGTCGATGGGAAAACTAATTTGGGATGTTTTTATGTTTAAAGGATATACCTTTAGTGAGAAATTGAAATATCCGCAGGGAAATTTATTTGCTCTCGAAAACGTGTTTCCTTATGTATTGGAAGATAATTTGTTTGAATCTTCACGCGTTTTTTCTCTTCCCATTTACGTTGTACATGGAGCCTACGATTATCAGGTTTCGCATCAATTGGCTCAACAGTGGATGGAT
The DNA here is from genome assembly GCA_036744815.1 of Paludibacteraceae bacterium. Taxonomy (GTDB): domain Bacteria; phylum Bacteroidota; class Bacteroidia; order Bacteroidales; family Paludibacteraceae; genus H1. The sequence continues at coordinate 6,287 of DAIOHI010000073.1, read as the reverse complement.
AGTGTTGATGCGCCTGAAAAGGCATTTTATTCCTTCGGAAACTCCGCGCATTCGCCCAACATGGAGGAGTCTGAGAACTTTATCGCAGTTGTAAAACACATTGCGGAGCGGGCGGATAATTAACGATAGAGGATGGACAACTCATCGCTTTGTCACTTAACTTGACATAAGTTTATGTGAAACTAAAATATGGAATTTTGAAAACTTAAGGTGTTTTTTAAGGTATGGAAAAAGATTATTTAATTTATAAACTTTCGGAAACGATAAAGACGACAAGTCGTATCGACAAGGAATTGTTCACGAAGTTCAATGTGAAACGTGGCTTGCGCAACGAAGATCATTCCGGCGTTTTGGTCGGGCTGACTAAAATTGGCGACGTAGTAGGTTACGAGCGTAGCGACGAAGGCTTAAAAGCTATTCCCGGAAAACTTTTTTATCGAGGAGTGGATGTCGAAGATATTGTTCACGGCGTTCAGAAAGAGGAACGTCTCGGCTTCGAAGAAACGGCTTTCTTGCTTCTTTCGGGTTATCAGCCCGACGAGGATGAACTCAATAGTTTTTCCGAAGTGCTGAACGAAAAAATGCCTTTAGATCATCGCAGCAAGATGCGCATTCTCGATTTGGAAGGCAATAACATCATGAACATCTTGGCTCGGAGCGTGCTTGAACTTTACACCGAAGATCCGGATCCGGATAATATTTCGCGTGATAATCTGATACGTCAATCCTTGGACTTGATAGCTAAATTTCCGACCATAATTGCTTATGCCTATAACATTTACCGCCATAGCACTTTTGGACGTTCGTTACACATTCGTCATCCGAAAGAAGCTGTTTCTATTGCCGAAAATCTTCTTTTCATGATGAAAGGTCCTAAAAGCTATACCGATTTGGATGTGAAAATCCTCGACTTGATGTTGATTCTACATGCCGAACACGGTGGAGGTAACAACTCAACTTTTTCGGTGCGCGTAACAAGTTCCACCGAAACCGATACCTATTCGGCTATCGCGGCAGGAATCGGATCTTTGAAAGGACCCTTGCATGGAGGCGCCAATAAGCAGGTGATGGATATGTTTGAGCATTTGAAAACTGCAATTTCCAATTGGGAAGATGTGAAAGAAGTAGATGCTTATCTGAAAAAAATGCTGAATAAGCAAGCCTACAACAAAACCGGACTTATTTACGGTATCGGGCATGCGGTTTATACTGTTTCCGATCCTCGCGCTGTGCTGCTGAAAGAAATGGCGCGTGAATTAGCCTTAGAAAAAGGATTACAAAAAGAATACAATTTCCTTGAATTGATAGAACAACGCGCCATCGATGCTTTTATGAACTACAAGGGAAAAGGCATCGGGAAGCAAGTTTGTGCCAACGTGGATATGTATTCGGGTTTTGTGTACGAAGCTATCGGGCTTCCGCCAGAAGTTTACACGCCGCTTTTTGCCATGTCGCGCATTGTGGGATGGTCGGCGCATCGCATTGAGGAACTGAATTTTGCAAGCAAACGCATTATTCGTCCCGCCTATAAAAATGTAGGCGAAACAAAAGGCTTTATTCCGTTGAAGGAAAGATAAAAGCCTTCTCGAAAATAGGAGGTCTTTAGCGAAAATAATTATTAATATATAAAATATCTTCTAAAACCTGCAATTTTCTCCCTTTTGGAAAGGTTGGGAGAGGTTAATCTTTTCGGGATCTTTAGAAGAATGAAAACTGATTATGATAGATGTAAAAAATCCGGTAGTAGAACTTGACGGAGATGAAATGACCCGAATTATTTGGCATTTTATTAAAGAGCAATTGATACTGCCTTACTTGAATTTAGATATAAAATATTTCGATTTAAGCATTGAAAACCGCGATCTGACGAATGATCAGATTACTATTGATGCAGCTAATGCAATCAATAAATATAATGTCGGTATCAAATGTGCCACCATTACTCCCGACGAAGCGCGTGTGGAAGAATTCCGGTTGAAAAAAATGTGGAAATCTCCGAATGGAACGCTCCGTAATATTATTGGGGGAACGGTATTTCGCGAACCCATTATTATTAATAATATTCCTCGCTACGTTGAAGGTTGGACGCAGCCGATTATTATTGGACGTCACGCTTTTGGCGATCAATACAAAGCAACCGATACGGTAATCAAAGGAAAAGGGACCTTGAAAATGACTTTTACCAACGAAGCCGGCGAAACTCAGCAGTGGGAAGTGTATAACTTCGAAGGCGATGGCGTAGCAATGGCGATGTACAATACCGACGAATCGATTTACGGCTTTGCTCGTTCGTCTTTTCAAATGGCGTTGGCGAAAAATTATCCGCTTTATATGTCAACCAAAAATACCATTCTGAAAGCTTACGACGGACGATTTAAAGATATTTTTCAGGAAGTTTACGAAAAAGAATTTAAAACGAATTTCCAAAAAGCTGGACTTAGTTACGAACACCGACTGATTGATGATATGGTAGCTTCTGCCATGAAGTGGAATGGCGGTTTCGTATGGGCTTGTAAAAATTACGACGGCGATGTACAATCCGATACGGTTGCGCAAGGATTTGGTTCGCTTGGATTGATGTCCTCTGTGCTCGTAACGCCCGACGGAAAAACCGTGGAAGCCGAAGCGGCTCACGGAACTGTAACGCGTCACTACCGCGCTCATCAGCAAGGCAAGGAAACTTCGACCAATCCTATCGCTTCCATTTTTGCATGGACACGAGGCTTGATGCACCGTGGGAAGTTGGATGGAAATAAAGCCTTAATAGATTTCTGTGAAAAATTGGAAGCGGTTTGTGTTGAAACCGTTGAAGCCGGCGAAATGACAAAAGATTTAGCTTCCTTAATCTACGGCAACAAGTTGAAACGCGAAAATTATCTGAGTACCGAAGAATTTCTTGCAGCCATAAAACGAAATTTAGATAATAAATTAGCTTCTTGAATCTCATGATCACATTTCAACGCATAACTTCTCCAAGCGATAGCCGTTTCCCCGAAATGCTAAAGCTTTATAAGTCGGCTTTTCCTTCTACCGAGCGGAGAAGTACCGGAGAATTGCAACAAGAAATCAAAAACTCTGAGCGTTTTTATGCCAATGCTCTGATGTCCGACAATAAGATGGTTGGAATATTCAACTATTGGATATTCGACTCTTTTATTTACCTCGAACATTTTGCTGTAAATCCTGATTTAAGAGGGAAAAATCTAGGTGCGAAAAGTTTGGAAACATTAAAAAAAATAGCCGGAAAGCACCTTGTTGTTCTCGAGGTAGAAATGCCTCAAACTGCAATAGCAACTCGGCGAATAGAATTCTACAAAAGATCCGGATTCGATATCGTTCCGAAAGATTATGCACAGCCGCCCTACAATTCTCACGGCTTTATGCTGCCCATGCTGCTGATGGCGGACAATGTACATGTTGCGAAAACACAGTTCGAAAAAATAAAGAACAGTATTTATAAGGAAGTATACCGTTACAAAATGCAGGAGAGTTGAAGTCTATTTAGCTTGAAATTGTTATTGACATTTAAAGAAGAGGAAAAACAAATATTTTGAATTTAATAAGCCTCAAATAATCTCATAAAACATTAAAAAGATCTTATTCGTTAACATATGATGTGTTTTTGGATGGGATCTTCTTCCTTTTTGTAGTTTTATATTGAAAAAGACTGCTCTTTTGATATTATCTTTCTATATTTGTACTTTCGTTTTTTTTTAATAATTAATTTTAAACCAACAAAACAACATGAAGAAACTATTACTATTGTTTGTTAGTGTATTGCTTTATTCTTTGAGTTTTGCTCAAGATGCTGCAACTATTTACGGCTATAGAACTTACCAGGGAGCAAAACAACATGATTACATAGCAGGACCCGTAAAGTTTAGTACATCGAATACCACTGATGTTAAGCTAATAGAGAATCAAAATAGCATGGGGAAAATAAATGCCGGCGAGTATTTGAATTATAAATGGTACGCTATGACTACTAAAGTTGGCACTCAAGGCTCGGCAGATAGTTGGGTTGAAGTCGATATGGAGACCGGCGAGCGTAAATACATAGCCAAAGCTACCACTCAATTGCGCGAAATGGCTTACGATTATTCTACTCAAACTATGTATGGACTGATTGGAGATGAATATTTGGCAAAAGTTGATATGGATACATGGGCTGTTACAAATTTGGGACAATTTCCCAAAGGTGTATATGTGGTTGGCTTATCTGTCGATTTATCAGGAAGTATGTACGCGCTTTCCATCAACGACACTTTGTATACGGTCGATAAAACAAATCCAGCATCTGTTACTACAGTTGGTTTTACGGGGGTAAATATCGCAATGTATCAAACCATGGCTTTCGATCATAATACGGGAGTTTTATATTCTGTAAATACCGATGGATATATTTATAGTCTCAACACCACTACCGGTGTCGCCACAGAAATAGGTCCTTTGGGAGAATATGAAGATCAGTTGTCGAGCATGTTTATACCTTACACTAATGCTCCGAAAGGAAGTCCCGAACGAATTAATAATCTTAAAGTAGAAACGAGTGATATTTTTGGACCTTGGTATGATTTTAAATGGACTTTTCCTACTGTTGATACACAAGGAAAGCCGTTAACGACAGCAGTTGGAGCTCGTATTTATGAAAACGGAGAATTGAAAGTCACGGTTGATGCTGATATTGAAAATATTGGCAAAGAAATACAAAGATATGGTTCCACGTCTGCCGGAAAGCACAACTATAAAATAGTTTGTTTTAATGATAAAGGTGAGGGTGGATTCGAGGAGTTTGTCGCTTCTGTTGGAGTGCCGGATGCACCGGGTGCTGTAGAAAACCTTGAAGTTGTATCTGGAGATGAAACCGCTGAATTTTCATGGGATATTTCTGAATTCGGAGCAACTTTTGGAAATGATTGCGCTCCGACCGGATTTAAAGTAGCAAGAGTAGGCGTTGCTGCTATAACTTTACCTGCAGACGCACGTAATTATTCTATGCCTGTTACTCCTTGGGGAACCTATACGTTTTCAATAACAGCTTTTAATGAAGAGGGAGATGGTCCCATTGTATATTCATCGCCGGTATTGATAAAACCCGAAAATTGGATTATCATGTCAGATGGAACACTTGAAACAGATGGAGGAGTGTTTTATGATGCAGGAGGTCCTTCTGATACATATAAAAACAGTTCTCGAATAACGATGACTTTGAAGCCGAAAGCAGGTAAAGGGCTTAAGTTTGAGTTCACTCAATTTGTAACGGAAAAAGCCTATGGCGTATTGAACGATTATCTTGAAGTATATGCCGGAGAAGATAAATCGGCACCGCTTATAGGAAAATTTGGAGGATCAGGAGTTCCTGAAGAACTAAAAGCGTTATATACAAATAATCCTATTACTTTTTATTTTCATTCTGATGTAATGTCTCCGATGGCGGGCTGGACGGCAAATGTAAGCAGTTACGAAATAAAAGACACAGATATAATTACCTATAAAATCTCTGATCCTGGTTATTCAAGTGCAAAAGCGACATCTGAATTCCCCGTGACCCTACAAAATATAGGAGCCAATGCAGTGTTAGCTTCTTCATATCAGGTGCAAGTATTGGATGAGCAGAATGATGTGCTTGCTTCAGTTCCAGGTGAGGATATAGCACCAATGGAAACTAAGACCATAAAAGTACCTTATGCACCATCTAATAAAGGGGAGCTAAAGATAAAAGGACATGTTGAATTAACTACAGATGGTAATCAAACGAATAATACCAGTGATCTACTAAGTATTGATGTGTTGGAAGAAGGCACGTTTGCAACAATAATAGGAAGCAAAAACGAGGATAATATGTTTGGAATTATCCCGATGAGTTTTCTTACTACGGACTCTTATACCCAAATTATGATTCCGGCATCAATGATAAATGCAGATGAAGGATTCTTGACTAGGATTATATATCCTTATGTAGCTACTAATGCATATAATTCGGTTGATCTGAAAATATGGGTAAGCGAAACAGATAAAGAAGACTTAGCGGAAGGAAATATTTTGGCTTCCGATATGCAGCTTGTTTTCGACGGAAAAGGTAAAATCCTAAAAGGAAATAATGATTTGGATATTTCGTTAACTCAATTCTATGAATACAAAGGAAATAACTTATTAATATCCGTTTTGAAGTCAGGTGCCGGAACCGATGATATGGGAGTTCTTTTCTATTGGACAGCAATGGAAAAAACCTATACGGTTTACAATAATGGTTGGGACGAAGGATATCCTGTTGATCCGAATAAACC
>DAIOHI010000072.1:0-9092 GCA_036744815.1 Paludibacteraceae bacterium | reverse complement strand
ATCCCAATTTGGTAACAGACAGCCGAATCGATCACGTTTTTGTTTCAAATCATTTCGCAGTGGATCGATACGGAATACTGACGGATAGCTACAGAAGTTTAGAAACAGGAAAAGAAACTTCGGAAGAAGCAAAAATCCGCCTTCCGTCGGATCATTATCCGGTAAAAGTAATTTTATCTTATCAAAATAAGTTGTTATTGCAAATAGCGACTTTGATTACTGATTTTTTATCGTCATGCAAATAAAAAAGTTACAAGGCTTCTTGGGAGTTTCAAAAAGTTTATCTACCTTTGCAGTCCTAATTTGGAAATCGACAAAATAACATCTAAAATATAGAGCAATGAAAAGGACATTTCAACCTTCGAACAGAAAAAGAAAAAACAAACACGGATTCCGCGAAAGAATGGCATCAGCAAACGGTCGTCGTGTGTTGGCTGCCCGTCGTGCAAAAGGTAGAGCAAGACTTACCGTTGGCGACGACATGCACCGTAAAGGTTGATCCGTATAAAAATTAGCATTAAATAAAGGGACAAAGACTTATTTTAGGAGTTTTCGTTCCTTTTGTTTGCTACATAAAATCGCAGAAAGATGTTCCCAAAAGAGCATCTTTTTTTATGCAATTTTCCCTCCTTGTAATCTTTCTTTTAATTCATTTCGCGACACAAAAACATCTGCTTTTTATATTATTTTAGTTTTTATCCAAATCTATATATCATTCTAATTATAAGTATTTTGTGTTTTGAAATCAAAAATCGTGTTCGAACACGGATTTTTGATTTCATAGAACATTTCATATATTTGCAATAATAAAAAAATAACTTCAGTAACGAATAAGAATGATATGAAACAAAATTTGTTCGACATTAAAGGAAAAGTAATCCTAATTACCGGAGGCTGCGGTGTATTAGGATCAGATATGGCAATATATTTGGCTGCTCAGGGTGCTAAGGTGGTCGTATTAGACCGAGACAAAGTAAAAGGAATAGAATTAGAAGCAAAAATCAAAAAAGATGGCGGCGAAGCTCTTTTTATAGAAACAGACGTTTTGAATAAAGATGTTTTAGAAAAAAACAAAACTGATATTATCGCTGCTTATGGAAAAATCGATGTACTTATTAATGCAGCAGGCGGAAACATGTCAGGTGCAACCATTGCTCCCGACAAAACGATTTTCGACTTAGATATCGATGCTTTCAAAAAGGTTGTTGATTTGAATTTATTCGGAACCGTGCTTCCTACCATGGTATTTGCAACAGCAATGGTAGATGCTAAAGCTGGAAATATTATCAATATCGCGTCCGAATCCGCTCTTCGTCCTTTGACGCGCGTTGCCGGATATGGCGCTGCTAAAGCGGCTGTAGCCAACTTCACCAAATATATGGCTGGCGAATTGGCTCTGAAATTTGGTCCGAATTTCCGTGTAAATGCGCTTGCTCCCGGATTTTTTATAACAGAACAAAACAGAACTTTGTTGACTAATCCTGATGGTTCTTATACCGACCGTGCGAATACGATTTTAGCTCACACGCCTTTCAATCGCTTTGGCGAAGCCGATGAGCTTCTCGGCTCTGTACATTATCTTATAAGTGATGCTTCGAAATTCGTAACAGGAACTATTTTAGTTATCGATGGAGGCTTTGACGCTTTTTCAATTTAATATTAAAATAAAATCAATCATATTATGAAATTATTTGAACAAACATGGCGTTGGTATGGTCCGAATGATCCTGTTTCTCTGTGGGACATCAAACAAGCCGGCGCAACGGGAATTGTAACTGCTTTGCATCACGTAAAAAACGGCGAAGTATGGACTGTTGAAGAACTAAAGAAAAGAATCGCTGAAATTGAAGCTATTGGCTTAACGTGGTCGGTAGTTGAAAGCATTCCTGTGCACGAACATATAAAAACGCAGGAAGGCGAATACAAGAAATACATCGAAAATTACAAGCAAAGCATTCGAAATTTGGCAGCTTGCGGAGTAAACATCGTTACTTATAACTTTATGCCCGTGCTTGATTGGACACGTACCGATTTGGCTTATACTATGCCTGATGGGTCAAAAGCACTTCGATTTGAGCGTGCTGCTTTCGTTGCTTTTGATTTGTTTTTATTAAAACGTCCGAATGCAGAAAAAGATTATTCGGCAGAAGAAAAAGCAAAGGCAAAAGCTCGCTTGGACGAAATGAGCGAAGACGACAAAAATTTATTGATACGTAACATGATAGCCGGACTTCCGGGAGCAGAAGAAAGCTTTACGTTGGAAGAATTCCAAAAGCAACTCGACCGTTATCAAAATATTGATTCTGAAAGGCTCCGTTCGAACCTGATCTATTTCTTATCCGAAATAGCGCCTGTTGCCGATGAGGTTGGTGCTAAATTAGCAATTCATCCCGACGATCCTCCTTATTCTATTTTGGGATTGCCTCGCATTATGAGTACAGAAGCCGACTTCTTGAAATTAATAGCAGCTGTTCCTAATGCTTCAAATGGATTGTGTTATTGTACCGGTTCATTTGGTGTAATTCCGGAAAATAATCTTCCTCAAATGTTGAAAAACTTAGGAGATAGAGTTAATTTCGTTCACTTCCGTTCGACACAACGCGATGCTGAAGGAAATTTTTACGAAGCCAATCACTTGGAAGGCGATGTGGATATGTATGCCGTGATGAAGGAGTTGGTTCTTGTCCAACAACGCCGTCAAATATCCATTCCTCTGCGTCCCGATCATGGACATCAGATGGTAGATGATTTACGTAAAAAAACAAATCCGGGATATTCCTGTATTGGTCGTTTGCGCGGTTTAGCCGAATTGCGCGGCTTAGAAATGGGAATTGCGAAATCTATTTTATAAAAGGATATCCAATTTATTATAAGCGAATAGCAGGTCTCAAAGGAGCTTTTTTCCTATGAACCTGCTATTTTAGTTTATTATATTTTACTGATTTTACTCAGGATTTTTATCTATAAGGATTTTATCTATTCGTCTGCCATCCATATCTACAATCTCGATGTTATAATTTTTATATTGGGCGCTTTGTCCTACGCTTGGAATGTCAGTAAAAATAGTCAGAATAAATCCGGCAACTGTAGAGTAATCCAATTTTTCAAAATCAACGGAAAAGTTATCAAAAATATTTCCCAATACTTCTACAGGAGCTTCGCCACTGACCAAAATAGAGCCATCCTCGCGAACAAAAACATCCGGATCGGAAATTTCGCCTTCTTCTGGAATGTAACCCACGATATTTTCCATTATATCGTAAAGCGTTATAACACCTTCCAAACCACCGAATTCATTTACGACAAAACAAAGGTTGTTTTCGTTTGCTCTTAATTGCTCCAACACATATTGGGCACTTGCTTTCTCGGGAACAGTTATTGCCGTTTTCATCAAGGATTCGATCGAAAAATCAGAACCTATAATCTGATTTTTATAATAATCTTTCAAATTAAGCACCCCAACGAAATTATCGATTTGTCCGCGACTACAAACGATTTTACTATGTTGCAATAATTGCAATTTTTTGACATTTTCCTCTATCGGATCATCAATATCTATCCATTCTATTTCGGTACGATAGGTCATCAGGTGCTGCGCCTTTTTGTCCGATAGATTAAAAATATTTTCATGGAAGATGTTTTGTTCTTCTTCGATAACTCCTTCGCTCGAAGCCGTTTTTATCATTTGCCGAAGTTCGGATTCGGTCATTACATCCGAAGCCTTTTTTATACCCAAAGCCTTATTTACAACGCTGGTCGAAACCGACAATAACCTTACAAAAGGGAAAAGCACTTTGCTGAAATAATATATAATGGGCGCGACAATTTTAGCAATTTTTTCCGGATTACTCAAAGCCGCTGTTTTCGGAACAAGTTCGCCCAAAACGATGGAAACATAAGTAACCAACAGAACGGATAGAACAACTGCTATTTCATTGGCATAAACTCTTATTGCTTCAAATTGTTCGAAAAAAGGCGTGATGCTCTTGGCGATGCTTGTCCCTCCGTATAATCCGGTAACAATGCTAATAAGAGTAATTCCAACTTGTATTGCCGACAAAAAGTTTTCGGAATTTTGATGTAGATCCAGAGCGATTTTTATACCTTTCTTCCCTTTTTTATCTTCGCGCAACATGTGCTCCAGCTTTACTTTTTTACTGGAAACCAAAGCAATCTCCGACAAGGCAAAAAAACCATTCAAAAGAATTAAAACGAGAATTATCAATATTTCCATCGGCTGCTACATGAAGCTAATAATTTAAATGAATTGCGTCCTTTTATTAAAAAGAGAGGGAAGCGCCCACCATAACATTCAAGCCTTGTGCTTCGTAGCCGTAGAAGTTTTGATACTTGTTGTTCAACAAGTTGTTCACACGAGCAAAGAAGGATAGCCAATCCAAATAGACATAAGAAGCACCAATATTAACATCCACTTTAGGATCCATCAATTCGGCTCTGTTGGCTATTTTCGCATAACGATCGCCTTCGTAGAATAGATTGAAGGAAAACGCAAGTTCGTCCGTTACATTAAATCCGGCGCTGAAATCCATTTCCCATGCAGGAAGATTCCATGCTTTATCTTCAGTATAAACATCCCATCCGTTGTAAGCTCCTTTAAATTGAAGATTCAAACGGTTTTGATAATTATAGCTCAAGCGGATGCCCGATTTAAAGTGCATTGCTTCGGAATATACAACATCGAACTGATTGTTGTACACCGTATCGTTTGCCGATATGTTAGGAACTTGCTTGGCTGCATATTTCTTATTGACAAAGAAGTATTGATTATTCAAATAGCGATAGTTTACATAAAGATCAACCAAGAAATTGTTGAAAGGTTTTATTTTGAATCCTGCAAAGAATGCGAAAGGAGAATAAGTGTCTTCAACGCGCGTATCGGTGAAAAGATAAGGGTTTTCATTGAATATTTTATTGAAATTATTCAACGTATAAGATCCCGTCAGTCCACCGTACATGGCAACCCATTCCGGAACTATTTTCCAATCGAAGCGAATGTCGGGCGACGGAAAAATAACTTGGTCGTTAGCAAAAGAAAAAGTCGCGTTCATACCCAAACGTAAATACCATTTTTCATTACGCATCAGGTCATAATATGGATTTAACGACAAAGTCATGTGAGCATTTTTCATATTGAGAGGAGCTGCCGCATCGTAAATCATGCTGCGATAACTTAGATCAACACCCATCCTGTCATCATCGAAAGGCAAACTCAGATTACCATCCAAGCCAACAATGTGTTCGTTTATTCCATGAAAATGGGAATTGAACAAATCGTAAGCCACTTTAGCTCCATAATGCCATTCGTAAGGCTCTTCCTTAGAACGAAGCCCCAAGAAAATACCGGTTTTTAGAAATGTCTCAGCGTCGTTATCCAAATACACTGTTTTAGCCTTGCGATCTTCATTCACAAAATCCACTCCCGTTTCTTCATATTGCAATGAAGTAACTGAATTTACATCCTCAATTTCACCTCCATTTCGGTCGAATATGCTGCCATAATATTTGAAATAATCATGTCCGCCATAAAGTCCCGCGTAGAAATCAACAACTTCGAATTGTTTGTCAAATAAAAGATTTGCTTGCGATTTAGTATAAAGTTTACGTCCGAAAGCTCCACGATGATTGAGTGTGAAATCAAGTTGCATATCTGATTTTTTCACCAAAGGATAAGCAAAATCAACCAAAGTGTTCGGGTAAGTTCCGAGTCCTATTTGCGCATATCCATCTTTCACCGGTTTAATTTGTCGGAAAAGACGTGCCGAAGGCAAAGTGTGGATATTGCTTCCGATAGGCAGAGGTAGGTTTAAATCGGAATATTCCGCTTCCAATCTTATTTCTTTCGGCTCAATGCTTTGAGGCGTTGAATTGATCTTTCCGGCATTTTTTACTACCGGAACGTATTCCCGTTCTACCGTTACATTGCGTGTCACCACCGTATCTTTTGTTTGCGTTTGTGCCGATACTGCAGTAAAAGCCGATAAAAATAAAAGCGAAATATAATGGAATTTTCTCATCAGGTTGTAATTTATATTTTAAATGACTTTGTCGAATATACTTTATAAAACGAATCTCCGGTCTTTTTATTTCAACATCTTTACGGAATTTACTCCGCGCCATCCTCAAGTGGAGAAGGCGGATCGGATTTTAACAGCTTGTCTATATTTTCCAAGTAATCTAGCGAATCGTCGATATGAAAAACCAAATCGGGAATAATACGCAACTGATGACGCACTTTTTTGCCCAATTCGAAACGGATGGATTTTGTATCTGCTTGTATCTTTTCTAACAATTCCTCTGCATTTTCGCCGGGGAAAATACTTAAACGCACATGAGCAATGCTCAAATCAGGACTTACCCGGACGTTTGTAACAGTAATAAGCCTCCCTTGTATTTGACGTGCGTAATGTAGAAAAATATCTCCCAGATCTTTTTGCAGCATTCGCGCTATTTTTTGTTGTCGTGTTGTTTCCATTGATTTTAATTCTTTTTTAATTTGTAAACTTCGTCGAAGATTAATCCTATAAGTTCGGAACTCTGATTATAAAGTTCATTTTCTAAGTTTTGAAAATATCTTCCGGCAAGCGACGAGCCCGATTGAATGCCATTCATCACATATTTATGATCCATAGCAAACTGCCCGCTTTTCAATTCCTCTCCTGATTGATCTTTTATCGTATATGAAACCTCCAATATGGAATTTATATTACTGAATGCTTCTTTCGCGCCATATCCATATACGTATAATGCGAAAAAAAAGTACCAATTGCTTTTATACTGATATATATTCGGCACTTTTATCAGTCTTATTTCCAAAGTCCGATCGTCAAGAGTCGATTTTAAATTATAAACATCATCTTTTTGACGCAATACTTCGCTGAATAGATTGATGAAATACTGATTGTTCACGTCGGTTTGAGTGCTTTCTCCGCCTGCCCAAAAGAAAATAGCGGGAACAAAATAAGTCTTCATTCGTTTTGTTGTAACCAACTCATTCTGTATCGCAATATCTTCAGCAGACAATTTCAGATAATCAGTGTTTTGCACCACAGTGCCCGACATCATTGGTTTGAGGCTCGATAAAGCTGCATTATTGATGCTTTTTGTGCTTACACAAGCAGAAAAAAAGATTGCGCTAAAGACAAAAGATATAATTACACATTTTATTTTCATAGGTAAATACTTTCTTCCTTAAGCTTTTAAGGAGCTGTCCACTCAAAACCGTCTTTCGTATCTTTTATCACAAATCCTAAAGCACTTAATTCATTACGAATGCGGTCGCTCGTTGCCCAATCTTTGTTTTGCTTAGCTTGCAGGCGTATATTCAATAATAAATCAATTGCTTTTTTGTAAGCATCATTATTCCCTTGAGCATCCCCTTCGGCAGTTAATCCTAAAATATCTTCAAAAAACAATTTGAATACCGTTTTTATTTCTCTTAAATCTTCTTCCGAAATCGTTTCTTTTCCGTCGTGAATGAGATTGATTGACTTCACTACATCAAACAAATGCGAAATAACGATAGGCGTATTCAAATCGTCGTTCATGGCTTCTTCGCATTTTTGCAGCAATCCGCCGACACTCACGCTGGAAGTTGGCGATGAAGTGATTTTTTGCAAGCGCGCATAGCCTTCTGTCAATCGACTCAAACCTTTTTCGGAAGCCTGCAAAGCTTCGTTGCTAAAGTCAACCGTACTGCGATAATGTGCCTGAAGAATAAAGAAGCGTATCGTCATCGGACTGTAAGATTGCGTAAGCAACTCATGATTTCCTGTGAAAAATTCTTCGAGCGTAATGAAATTACCCAAAGATTTCCCCATCTTTTGCCCGTTGACAGTGATCATGTTGTTATGCATCCAATACTTTACCGATTCTTTACCTAGCGCGGCGCATGATTGCGCAATTTCGCATTCGTGATGCGGAAAAATCAAATCCATTCCTCCGCCGTGAATATCGAATTGTTCGCCCAGATATTTGGTGCTCATTGCCGAGCATTCGAGATGCCAGCCGGGAAATCCGACACTCCAAGGGGCTTTCCAACGCATGATGTGTTCGGGCGAAGCTTTTTTCCAAAGGGCAAAATCTGCCGAACGACGCTTCTCGCTTTGTCCGTCAAGTTCGCGGGTTGTTTCGAGCAGTTCATCAACATTCCGTCCCGAAAGTGCGCCGTAATTATGAGCTTTATTGTATTTTTCCACATCAAAATATACCGATCCGTTGCTTTCGTAAGCAAATCCGGCATCAAGTATTTTCTGAACAAAGTCGATTTGCTCCATGATATGCCCCGAAGCGTGCGGCTCGATACTTGGCGGCAGCACATTAAGCGCGTTCATCGCTTGATGATAGCGCAGCAAATAATACTGAACCACTTCCATCGGTTCCAATGCTTCGAGCTTCGCTTTTTTCGCTATTTTATCTTCACCTTCGTCGGCATCGTTTACCAAATGCCCCACATCGGTAATATTGCGAACGTAACGTACTTTGTATCCTAAATAATTCAAATAACGAAACAACACATCGAAAGTAATTGCCGGACGGGCGTGTCCCAAATGCGGATCGCCATAAACCGTGGGTCCGCAGACATATAGTCCAACATGCGGTGGATTAATTGGCTCAAAGGCTTCTTTCTTGCGATGAAGCGTGTTGTAGATATATAAATTATGTTCCATATTAACTAAATCCTCTTTGTCTTTTTATTTCTTCGTAAGCTTCGTTGACAGCGCGGAACTTTTCCGTTGCCGTTTTCTTAACATCTTCTCCCAAGTTATTTACCTTATCGGGATGATATTTCATTGCCATTCGGCGATAGGCTTTTTTCACATCGTCAACAGTCGCATTGGGTTCAATTTCGAGTGCTTTGTATGCCCAATTCACATCTTTTGTCCGAATAAACGGAGCTTTCAACGATTCAAATTCGGCTGGTGGTATCCGGAAAACCGTTGCGATACGTTGGATAACGGTTAATTCGGAATGAACAATTTCTCCGTCGGCATAAGCAATTTGGAAAAGCAAATGAATCAATTCCAATTTTCCGGAATAGTTCATATTTTGATTGATTTGCCGAGCCATTTCTA
>DAIOHI010000071.1:0-9156 GCA_036744815.1 Paludibacteraceae bacterium | reverse complement strand
GCCAAGCATTATTTCGAAACAGTCTGGTTGTGCCGAAATACTAACACATGCCATTAAAACGGATTATTGGGACATCGACGCTATGGCGGATGCTATTTATTCCATCGTGGAAAATCCGGCGATGTACAAAAGCATGCGCGAATTAGGACGCGAGGAAGTAAACAATATAAAATGGTACGATGCCGGATTAAAAGTTCGTGACATTTACGATAAAGTAAGGGGAATAAAATAAACGAGTTAACAGATTTACGATTTTAACGAATAATCAAAATATATCCATTCCCTAGAAAGTCCCCCAAAGGGGATTTAAGGGAGCTAAAACATACAGATATGAAAAGTATTTGCTTTTACTTTGAGCTGCATCAGCCGCTTCGCTTAAAGCGTTATCGCTTTTTTGACATTGCTAACAATCATTATTATTACGATGATTTTCAGACCGAAGATCGAATTCGAGCTTTGATAGAACAATCCTATTTACCGGCTAACCAAACTATTTTGGAGATGATTCGCAGTTCGAACGGTAAGTTTAAGTGTGCTTTTTCCATTTCGGGTACAACGCTGGATTTGTTCGAACAATACGCTCCCGAAGTGATCGACAGCTTTAAGGAATTGGCTAAGACAAACAGTGTTGAGTTCTTAGCTGAACCTTATGCACATTCCTTAGCTTCGGTTTTCAATGCCGATGAATTTGAAATGCAGGTAAAAAGGCATTCTGCTAAAATCGAAAACCTTTTCGGCAAAAAGCCCACTTCTTTTCGAAATTCGGAATTGATTTATTCCGACGAAATAGGCGAACTCGTTTCTAAAATGGGCTATAAAATTATGCTTATCGACGAAGCGCGCCATATTATGGGATGGAAAAGTCCGAACTTTGTTTACAATCACGCCTACCTGCCAAAGTTGAAACTTTTGGTGCGTAATTATAAATTGAGCGACGATATCGCCTTCCGTTTTTCCGATCATACATGGACAGATTTTCCTCTCACAGCCGAGAAATATATTAGCTGGATAAACTCCACTTCTCCCGAAGAAAACATTGTAAATATCTGGATGGGTTACGAAGCCATCGGTTTTTTCCAACATTACAGTTCCGGAATTTTCGAATTTCTGAAAGCCTTGCCTTACAGAGCAATGGAGCAAGAACTCGATTTTATCCTTCCGTCGGAAGCGGCAAAGAAAATTGAGTCGGTTGGAAGCCTTACTGTTCCTTATCCGATAAGTTGGTCGGGACACGAGAAAGACCTTTCACCTTGGACCGGAAACGATTTGCAACAAGAAGCACTCGAAAAACTTTACGCTGTAGCCGAACGCGTGCATTTGTGTAAAGATCAGCCCTTGAAGTACGATTGGCTGATGCTGCAAGCCACCGATCACTTCCGTTATATGAGCCATAAAGATCCTTTCGGAAGTAGCTACGAATCGCCTTACGACGCATTTACCAACTATATGAATGTGCTGGCTGATTTCTTGGAACGTGTTGCAGCTCAATACCCGACAACGATTGAGAACGAAGAACTTAACGAATTGCTTAAAACTATTAATAACCAGGAAAAGAAAATAGGTTCGTTAGAGGAAGAAATTACGAAGTTGCAGAAAAGAAAAAGCGCGACAAAATAAAGAGAAAGTAATTATTCATAAAGCGATCTGGAATTGAATAGGCATATTTGGAGAGGACGCATATTTGTACGTTGTGGGTAAAAACGCATGAAAAAATAGATGAAAATGGCAAAGGAAAGGACTTTAAATAGTGATGACAATTTGATAGCAATTGATTTGTTCTGCGGAATCGGAGGTCTTACCAATGGGTTAAAAAAGGCAGGTATCCAAGTTAAAGCAGGTATTGATTTTGACAAAAGCTGTAAATATGCTTACGAAACAAATAACGACGCATTTTTTATTGGAGAAGATATATCAAAGGTAGAAGGTAATGTATTAAACAAGATATGGGGCAAGAACTCTACAAAAATTTTAGTTGGATGTGCCCCGTGTCAACCTTTTTCTACACACTCAAATAAAGTTAAGGATAAGGAAAATGGGGATAAATGGAATTTGTTAAATGAATTTTTGAGATTAGTTGAAGAAACAAATCCAAGTATTTTATCAATGGAGAACGTTCCTAATCTATCAAATAAAGACATATTCAAAAACTTCGTTAATCGACTGAAAGAGCTTGGGTATTTCGTTTCTTACAAAAATGTTTACTGTCCTGACTATGGTATCCCACAGAAACGGAGAAGATTGGTTTTGCTTGCATCAAAATTAAAAGAAATCTCTTTAATCCCAGCGATATACGAAAAAGGAGATTATAAAACTGTAAAAGAGGCAATTGGAGACTTACCTCTTTTGGATAATGGAGAGAAAGACCCAAATGACCCTTTACATTTCACATCAAAACTATCCGAACTCAATTTAAAACGGATAAAAGCGTCTGTGGTTAATGGAAATTGGGAAAATTGGGACGATAGTTTAAAATTGGAATGCCATAAGAAACAAAGTGGCAAAACATATAAATCGGTATATGGAAGAATGTCTTGGGATGAGCCTTCGCCAACAATTACTACTCAGTTTTATAATTACGGAACAGGAAGATTTGGGCATCCAGAGCAAAACAGGGCTTTGTCAGTAAGGGAAGCCTCTATTTTACAAACTTTCCCAAAAAATTACAAATTTGTCGAAGAAAACAAAGAAGTATTGATAACTAAACTCGGAACACATATCGGAAATGCTGTTCCTGTTGAACTTGGATATGTCATTGGAGAAAGCATAAAAGAACACCTTAAAGCAACGACCGTATGAAAACATTTACATTCAATATCTCATTAAGTGTCTTAAATCATTTAGGACGAAATTTATATCGAAATTTCATAACTGTCTTGGGGGAAGCAATTTCAAATTCTTGGGATGCAGATGCAAAAAATGTATGGATTTATATTGACAGAGAACGGAATTCTTTGATTATAAAAGACGATGGAGATGGAATGAATGAAAATGATTTTCAGTCAAAATTTCTCAAAATAGGATATTCAAAGAGAAAAGAAGGAGACACAAAAACCAAATCGGGCAGACCTTATATCGGGCGAAAAGGTATTGGCAAGTTAGCCTTACTTTCTTGCGCGAAACGTATTCACATCATTACAAAGACAGAAAACACAGAATTCATTGGAGGTATTATTGATAATAGCGGATTAGACCAAGCAATTAATGATGATTTGACACCGCAGGAATATAACCTCGAAAATGTCAATTTGAGCTTGTTCGATAATTTGAAAAAGGATTTGAAAAAAGGAACAATAATCTATTTTGAAGATGTAAACGACGGAATAAAAAATCGAGTTGAATATATCAGAAAATTAATCGCATTGTTTTTTAGATTTTCGCTGTTTGATAATTCATTCAAAATAAGCTTAAATAATGACCCAATCACAATAAATGAATTGAATGATTTAGCTCAAAGCACTCAATTTGTTTGGCAATTGAATTCATTAGAAGACCCATATCTTAAAGATAAAATATCAGCCACTCACGACCACATAAAGCAATACAGAAAAATTTCTTCAAAGTTATCAATTAATGGTTTTATTGCTTCGGTTGAAAAGCCCTCTCACTTAAAAATTAGAAACACGAACGAGAAAGTAACAGTCGATTTATATGTTAATGGAAGACTAAGAGAAAAAGATTTGCTCAAACACATTCCATCTTCTCGAATTGTTGAAAATTACCTTTATGGGCAAATTCACTTTAATGATTTAGACAATGAAGTTGATAGATTTACAAGCAGTCGGGAGGGCGTTATATCCGACGACCCACTTTTTCAATCTCTTTTAAATGAATTAAAAGATTCTATTTTAAAGGAAATTATTGAAGATTGGGATAAATGGCGTGTCGAAATCAATCAGGAAGGCGATGTAGATAATACTCGATTAACGAAAAAAGAGAGAAAATCCAAAGAACTTTTTAACACTATTGTAGATGACTATGTGCCACCCAAAGGTACGGCTCAAAGACATATTGTTGATGAATGGGTTAAATCTTTAAGTGATGATGCCCAGTTCAATCTATCTTCATATGCTGATTGTTTTGTATCTGAAAACCTCTTGCGAAAATACATAAAACACAATAACTTAACTTTATCCCCAGAAGCGCAAAAAAGACTCAAGACATATAAGCAAAGAGAAAATGATGCGAAAAACAGAGCCAATATTAGTTTTGATATTAGACAAAATGCGGATGATTTGCTGTATTTCGATATGGATGATTTATCTAATTTTGTAGACAAACCTACCGAGCCAGACAGGCAAGCGGGTATTGCAAGGGATGCCAAAGTATACAAGCCAATTAGAGATGCTATGGCGCACACTTCTATTCTTACGTCAGTAGCAAAAAATATCACTTACGAAAACATAAAAGCAAGAATAAAAGCATTGATCGGAAGATGAACTGCCACCAACACCGCATTCACCAAAATGGCGAAGCGATAATTAAGTTGAGGGGAATTTGCAATTCCCCTCAGTAAAAGCATTTTCTTTAGAGCTTCCTCCCTTCTTTAGATCATAACCTTCACTAAAATAATATCTATCAATCTTTTTCCACCTACCTATGACATATCTATCCTAATTCATACAATTTGCCGACAAAAATTGTTTATTCCAAAAGCATTCACTACATTTACCCCGTTAATTCTTTTATGTTCAACCACTAATACCTTAGTTATGACATCACGTTCAGAAACAGGACATGCACGCAATGTTGCAAATTTCGAAACTATGATTTCATTTTGCACGGCTTACGGAGCCGCCTACAATCCTTCGAAACAATCGCTCAAAATCACATCTCTGAACACACTGCTCATGCGGTCTCGCTCATCCTTATCCGATACGGCTACTGCAAAAAACCAACTCGATTTGGTCATCAACGAACGTCAGATTAAATTCACTACGCTCAAACCCACTGCCACTCGCATTATCAATGCCTTGGCTGCTACCGATGCCTCGCAGCAAACAATTGACGACGCCAAAAGCATCAACAACAAGATACAAGGACGGCGTTCTACGGCTAAACCAAAGGATGGTGAAGAAAAAAGGACGATTTCCACCTCGCAACAGAGTTATGACAACCAATTGGAAAACTTCCTCAAACTTATCGACCTTATTTCCGCCGAACCAAGTTACGCGCCCAACGAAGAAGACTTGAAAGTCGAAACTCTGACCACCTATGCCGGCGAACTTCAAAACGCCAACACCAAGGTTATCAATGCCAACACCGAGTATAGCAACGCCATGATTTCGCGCAACGAAAGCCTCTATGCAGTCAATACCGGAGTCGTTGACACCGCCTTGAATATAAAAAAATACGTCAAATCCTTATTTGGAGCATCTTCGCCTCAATACAAACAAATCAGCAAATTGATATTCAGAACCAAAGAAATATAAATAGAATAAACCCACATTCCGCATTAGAAGAAAAACTCTCGCTAAGACCGCAAAAGTTGCAAAGAAGATACTATACGACAAAAAAACTTAGCGTTCTCTGCGCCTTTGCGAGAAAAATTTAGCAACAAACTCGCGATAAACCACCTACAAATAAGGCAGTTCAACCGTAAAGTAGGAACCGCCTTAGGATATTTAAAACATTCACTTTGTAAAACTATATTCTTTAGGCGTAAAAGTCAATTCACCAATGGTAATTTATAAATATTGCAATGTAACTGATAAATATCGCATTGTAAACTATAAAACTCGCAATGTAATTAACAAATCAAGCATAGTAATTTATAAAACTCCTATGGTAATTAACAATTCTTGCATGGTGTTTTTAATTTCTTGACAAGTAGTTAACAAATCAAGCGTCGTGCATTTCAAATATCGCAATGTAAGTTATGAATATCGTCTTGTGTTTGTTAAATATGCCACTGTCAGCAAAGAACTGCAAAGCATTCAAAAGAATATTTCTTTAAATACTTTGATAATTCAACTATAATTTTATATCTTTGCAAGCCCAAAAATACAGTTGCATTCGATTGTTTTTCAATCGCAACTCGTAAAAACAGGGCAATATAAACTCGTAACTCAAAAAGAATAACAATATGAAAAGCGGAATTCACCCCGAAAATTATCGTCCCGTAGCGTTCAGAGATATGTCGAACGGCGACACATTTATTTCTCGCTCAACCGTAGCGGCAAAAGAAACTGCTGAAATTGACGGTGTAACTTATCCTTTGGTTAAGTTGGAGATTTCAAACTCATCACATCCTTTCTACACAGGAAAATCGAAACTTGTAGATACAGCAGGACGTGTTGACAAATTCTTGAATCGTTACGCGAAACGCGGCGAAGCAAAGAAATAAGCGATAAAGAATCGAATTGAAAACGGTTTAGAGCATTTTGTTCTAAACCGTTTTTTATTTCCGGCATTTTAGATTTTTTATTAAAAGCGACCTTTTTTTATCTTAGTATTTACATTAACTTTGTTGCTTATCGTCCGATAAATCAATTATTAATTTAAATATAAAATACCATGACAGTTACAGAATTAAAATCTGCTTTCCAATCTGCTTACGGTAAAGAAGCCGAAGCTGTTTATTTTTCTCCCGGTCGTGTTAACCTTATCGGCGAACATACCGACTACAATGGAGGCGCTGTTTTTCCTTGCGCTTTAAGTTTCGGAACCTATTTGCTTTTATCTAAAAATGACAAGAAGCTAATTAATTTCAAATCGCTGAATCAACCCGAAATCGTTTCTTTAGCTTTCGATCAATTGACCACTCGTCTCGAAAAATCATGGGTAAACTATCCGCTCGGCGTATTTGCACAATACATCAAAAGAGGCGTTAAAATCGAACAAGGTTACGATATCTTGATTTGGGGTAATGTGCCAAACGGAGCCGGACTTTCTTCGTCCGCAGCTTTGGAAGTAGTTACTGCTTTTGCTCTCAACGATCAGCTTGGAACAGGATTCGATCGCACAGTATTAGCTCAAATCGGTCAAAAATCCGAACACGAATTTGCTTTGGTAAATTGCGGAATTATGGATCAATTTGCATCTGCAAACGGTAAAAAAGACCATGCAATCCACTTGAATTGCGACACATTGGAATTTGAATTAGTTCCTGTAAAATTAAAAGGCGTGAAGATTTTGATTTCAAACACACACAGTCCTCATAAATTGGATTCGGGAGCTTACAATCAACGCGTTGCTGAATGTAAGACTGCTGTTGAACAATTAAACAAAGTTCGTCCTTTGAAATATTTAGCGGAATTAACCGAAGAAGAATTCAAGAAAATAGAATCTGCGATTACCGATCCTATCGCTCACAAACGCGCCCGTCACGTTGTTGGCGAAGTACAACGTACTTCTGATGCCGTGAAAGCATTGAAAGCAGGCGAATTGGAGAAATTCGGTAAATTGATGAATGCTTCACACGTTTCTTTACGTGATGACTACGAAGTAACTGGTCCTGAATTGGATGCTATGGCTGAAGAAGCTTGGAAAGTAGAAGGCGTAATCGGTTCACGTATGACAGGCGGCGGTTTCGGTGGTTGTACCGTTTCATTGGTAAAAGACGAAGCAGTTGATACTTTCATCAAACAAGTGGGCGAAGCATACGAAAAACGTATTGGCATCAAACCCGAATTCTACGTTGCCGAAATTGGCGATGGAGCTTGCAAAATAGCTTAAATAGTTTATTATGAAAGATTTTATTGAAATAGACGGAAAGAAAGTTTCGTTTTACACGCTTGTGAATAAAAACGGAATGTCGATGGATGTAACCAATTACGGTGCGAAAATTATTCGCCTGATGGTTGCCGATAAAAATAAAAAATTCGACGATGTAGTGCTTGGCTTTGACAAATTCGATGACTATGTAAACAAAGAAGAATATTTCGGAGCTATTTGCGGTCGTTTTGCCAATCGTATTAAAGATGGAAAGTTTACGCTCGACGGCGTTGAATATACGCTTCCGGTAAATAATGGTCCTAACCATTTGCACGGAGGAATCGATGCTTTTAATACGCAAATTTGGGAAGTGGTTTCCGCTTCGGAACAAAAACTCGTGTTGAATTATTTGGCGAAAGATGGTGAAGAAGGTTATCCGGGCAACTTGAATGTTACGGTAACTTATGAGTTGACCAACGACAATGAAGTAAAAATTCATTACGAAGCGACGACAGATAAGCCAACGGTTATCGGATTGTGTAACCACTCTTACTTCAACTTGAAAGGTGCTGGAAACGGCGATATCCGCGATCATTATTTGCAATTGAATGCCGATTTTCATACGGAACTTGATCAGGATACTTGTCCGAATGGAGAGGTGCTTTCGGTAGATAATTCGCCTTACGATTTCCGCAAAGCGATATTACTTTCTGAAAGAATTGATAATGATGTGTACAAGCCTTGGCGTGGTATCGACAACAATTGGGTAATTCGTAAAAACCAGCCGGGCGAATTAGCTTTGGCAGGATATGTTTACGAACCTGTAAGCGGAAGGAAATTGGAAGTGTTCACCACTCAACCCGGAATTCAAGTTTACACCGGTAATTGGATTGAACAAAACAAAGCGAAAGACGGAAAAACCTATGATGTGCAATATGCTGTTTGCTTGGAAGCACAAGGATTCCCCAACTCGCCGAACTTCTCACATTTTCCAAGTTCAGTGTTGCGTCCCGAAGGTAAATACGATGAATATTGCATTTATAAATTCTCGGTAGAATAATACAGTAATAGAAATAAAACAAAGATCCCGAATCTGAGGTTAAGTCTTGATTCGGGATTTTTTTATGCTAAATTTTATTTTTCAAAAATAAGCCTGTGTAGGATTCTTTGCATTTAATCAGATCTTCGGGCGTTCCTTCAAACACGATTTTCCCGCCCTTTTCGCCGCCTTCGGGTCCGATATCTATGATATGATCGGCACATTTGATTACTTCTGGGTTATGTTCGATAATTATAACCGTATGTCCTTTCACTATAAGTGCTTCCAAAGCTTTCAACAATGTTTTTATATCGTGGAAATGCAATCCGGTTGTCGGTTCGTCAAAAACAAATATTGTTGGTTCCGATTTTTCATTTGCTAAAAATGAAGCCAGTTTCACACGCTGACTTTCTCCACCGGAAAGCGTGCTCGACGATTGACCCAACTTCACATAGCCAATACCT
>DAIOHI010000070.1:0-9160 GCA_036744815.1 Paludibacteraceae bacterium | reverse complement strand
TAAAACGAAGGATATTTTCGGGTTCTTCCATCCGTCCTTTTCCATCCAATCCGCTGGCTAATTCGCCCGAAGCAGGCTCTACAATCAGATTACCCAGCGATTTCAATTTTTCGATATTTGCTTGCGTCGCCGGATGTGCAAACATATCCAAATCCATTGCAGGAGCAACAATTACCGGACATCGTGCCGAGAGGTATGTTGTCAAAAGTAAATTATCGGCAACACCGTTCGCCATTTTAGCAATTGTGTTTGCCGTTGCGGGAGCTATCAAATAAGCATCAGCCCAAAGTCCCAAATCCACGTGACTGTTCCAGTCACCACTTGTAGGATCAAAAAAATCGACCAATATCGGAGATTTAGCCAAGGTAGCCAAAGTCAGCGGCGTGATAAACTCTTTCGCCAAAGGCGTCATGATGATCTTTACTTCCGCACCTTCCTTTACCAACAAACGGACAAGCACAGCCGCCTTATAAGCCGCAATACTTCCCGTAACCCCAACTATGATATGTTTTCCTTTAAGCATTTACAAATTTAATTACATTTTATAATGACATGCAAAAGTACTAAAATTGAATTGTTTCTGCAATTTACCTTTTAGAAACAAATAACAATCTGCAACCTGTCATCGATATTAATTTACAGCATCTTATTTGTTGCTATGCTAGCATAATTTTCAATACTTTTCTTAGACGAAACTCAATCTGTTATCTTATCCAATAAAGTAAAAAACGGACAACAATGTAATTTAACCTTGTTTTGAAATTTTTCTTATAGTCGCCCGTTATGCCGTAATCTGGATAATAGTCATAAACAAAAAAAGGCTGCCTCAAAAGGAGACAGCCTTTTTCAAGTGGACATTTTTTTAGTTATTAATCTCAACTACATCAGAAAGATTTCTGATGATCAATTGATTAACATCAGCCCCACTTACAAGTGCCTTTTGAGCAATACCGGTTACTTTTACGCGAACTGTCGGCATGTTTTGTGTTCCCCAAGTAATATATTTTGCCAAGAAGACATCAAGATGAACACCACCGTCATTTAATTTGTTGGTTGTGTGAGCTTCACCATTTAACCACGTTGCAACATCACCGGACAAAACGCCTTCGGTTGTAACAACACAGAAATTATATGAAGCTATATCAGCAGCAATTTCAGCAATAGTTGCAACTCTTGGTATGATAGTTGCACTACCTATTTTAGTAACTTTATCATTAGCAACACCAAGTTGTAACTGACCTGAGTATAAAGATAAGGTTGCACCGGTTAAATCAATCTCAACTTTGTCACCCATTACTAATGTCGTATTATCAGCAGTTAATCTTGCCGTGATACCCGACTTATTATCAAGTGCCGTAAAAATAAGATTCTTTTTAGATGTAGAGTTACCTCCTTCAGGATCAGAAGTTAGAACAGCGACCAATTTAGCGCCAACAGGAATTGTTCCGCCGGCACCAATAGCAATAAGTTCAGCCATAGAGATGTCAAAAACAGCCCCATTTTGAGTAAGCGTTGCTTGTACGCTATAATTTTTTGTGCCGTCGGTAGTATTGAATGTAATTGTTGTACTACGACCTTCACCGGCATTTTCAGCGGCTTGGAATTTCACAACAGTATTCGTTCCTGCCGATTGAATAGAAGATATTGACAACCAGCTCTTGGCATCTTCCGGAATATCTACCGAAACACCTTGCCCCTTAC
This sequence comes from Paludibacteraceae bacterium, assembly GCA_036744815.1. Classification (GTDB taxonomy): domain Bacteria; phylum Bacteroidota; class Bacteroidia; order Bacteroidales; family Paludibacteraceae; genus H1. Next base: position 7,459 of record DAIOHI010000070.1, on the reverse strand, counting down.
AAGTGAGGTAGGCGGTAAATTCACCTCCTTCGAGAGGAAGTACTGCGTTTTTAACAGAGTCAACTTTTATCAGCGATTTATTAATTTTGATAACCATTACATCTACCATTTGTGGTGCTCCTTTGTAAGACGATTTTGGACCTTCTATGGTTATCTCATCTCCCACTTCAAGTCCAAGACTCAGGAAGTTTTTCGTCGCACCCTTCGCATCAAGAGTACCATATATATAAACAGAACCTGTTTCATCCTTCAAATACCAATTACCGTACGTGGTATTTTCTATTGAAGTGCAGACTCCCGTTACACGGAATGTTTTTCCGTCCGGTCCCGCATTTACCTCAGCCGCCGTAGCTTCAGATATTATTGCTAAACCCTGAATAATATTGATTCTCTGCGTTTTTCCAGCACAGTTAATCAAAACCTCCGCTGTACGACCATCTAATGTCGATTCGGCGGAAAATGTAAGTTCAGACTCGCCGGCACTTCCAGTAGCGGAAGAGATTGTCAACCATTCAACCGAGTCTTTCACGGTCATTACTTTTTCTACCGTCCAACTGTCCGCAGCCGTTACAGTAATGACTGTAGAACCACCATCCACAGGAAGAGACACGTAGGACGACGACACCTTTATTTCACCAAGCAAGGTTGCTGTTTGTTGTTCATCGGCACAGCTTGACAGTAAAGCCGCTGTGGCAATAAATAATGAAAATATATATTTTAATTTCATATGTAAATAATTTATTTTTTAGATTGTTATATGGAACTCGCATGACAACATTTTCAAAACCTTATAACGGTTTGTGAGATCATGCTCGTTTCATATTGTCTATGTTTTTATTTAGTTGAAAATATACTTGATACCTATTGATGCATACCAGCATTGCCCCAATGAGTAGCTTGACGTGAATGTTTCTGTATTACCTTTAATTGAAGAAGGTGTAGAGAATGTTGCATAACCATCAGCATCAACACCTTCATATTTAAGGATACGAGCTTCCGTACCAATTTCCGGATTCAAATATTTAGCTACACCCCAACTAGAGTTAAAGAGGTTCATCACATTTTTGACATCAAAGCTAAGCTGTACTTTGTGTTCGTTTTTACCTGCATCGAACACAAAATCGTGCTTGTAGCTAAAGTCAATACGGTGCACCCAAGGTGAGTAAACGCTATAAGCTTCCGCATATTTGCCTTGTTGTTTTTTTAAATAATTGTTATTATGCACATAGTCCATAAAACGGGTTTTATCATCTTCAGAAACAAAACGGAATTGATTATTTGCCACCTCGTCATCTGTCGGCACATAAATTGCATCGTAGTTGTAACCATCACTATTTATGTCGTTCTGCGTCATAAATGAGTAATTTGCTCCACCAAGCCATCCTTCGTAGATAATGCTATAGTGATTACCACACTTGTCATGAGCAGTGATCGAAGCCACAAGGCGATCGGGCGTGTTGTATTGAGAATTGTGCAATTTAATATAATTGGGACCTTCTACTGTAGAAATGTATGTAAATGCAGATTCAGCATTCGATCCGGGCATACCGGTTACATCTTTGGCAACTGTGTGTGTATAAGCCGCCATCAAGCTTACCCATTCTGCCGGTTGGGCATTAAAAGTAACATTGCCTGACCAGCCATAACCGAGGCTTGTGTTCTCCAAAACAAATGCCGCTGTACCGGTACGATAACCACCAGGGTAAATCGGACGGTTGTCAACACCGTTAAAACGAGCGAAACCACCTACCGCCGGAATACTCCAATCAGACATCGCAACACCATTGATAGTCTTGTTGAAAATTCCTTCCATCGTTACAGAAGATGGGAAAGATGTAGGGAATGCATAGTCAACAGCAAGCGATGTCTTCCATACTTGTGGCATTTTGAAATTTGGATTTACAGCCGCGATAGCCGAAGGAACTGTTCCGTCTTCGGGCGATACGGTTGTAGGATATCCCAATGACACCAATTTATCATAAAGAGCAGAGGTAGTGACTTTACCGTTTGCATCAGCTACTAGACCACCAGCAAATTCATCCATAGTGAAACCATTCTTCGCAGCTGCTGCAGCATTTATTTGTGCCTGATATTGAACCATTCCTCCGTTAGTAGGCATATTAGTAAAGAACACAAGCGGTAAATTACCTGAGAAAAGACCTGTACCGCCACGAACTTTCAGACTCTTGTCGCCAAAAGTATCCCATACAAAACCTACACGAGGCGAGAATATAAGACTTGCAGAAGGCCATTTGCCTGTATCGATATGACGACCGGAATAATCAATATCGTAAACTGCCTTGTTTGTCATCAAGTCATTGTTGTTAAAGAAAAGTCCATCAATACGAAGACCGTATGAAAGTTTGAATTTTTCGCTAACACTCCAATCATCTTGCGCATAAATTCCAATTTTATTGGTTCTTATACGAGCTGCTGGATTAGTTTCTCCATCATAACCATAAGTCAAATTCACAACTTCAGGTGTCCCACCTGTCAGAAAGTCGTTGAGACTCGTGTAGCGATAATATCCGGTACCGTTACGCATATAAGCATTATCTGCCATTTTATATTCATACGCGATACCTCCGATGATTTTATGATTACCTAAATAGTAAGTCAACTCATCCTTAATATTCGCTACATCATTGTGAACACCGTTGTTCCAAGTGAAAAGTTCATATCCTAAAGAGATGTAGGATTGTCCATCTTTCAAAATGTCGATAAAAGGGAATTCTGAAGAAGTCGATCCACGTACATCATCAAGTTTTGAGTACGTTGCCAAAAATTGGTTGGATAAGTTATCGGACAATCGGCTGTTCAAATCCAAAGAGAATGAATGAACGAGGTTATCCATCGAATACATTGAATTTGCATATGACATCGAGTATTGAGACATTCTGGCTCCCGACATACGGGTTCCTCCATCCATAGAAGTGGAATTAGGAGAAGCCCAATAACGATTTTTTGTATAATTATAACGCAACGCCAAACGATGTTTGTTTGTTATATTCCAATCCAAACGGGCAAGAAGTTTGTAATTGCTTTCATCTGCAGGAAAATCGGTATAAGATCCCGTGTTATAGCCATATTTATTTTTTACATGATCAGAAACCGCCTGAAGATCACTTTCTGTTGTACGGGAAATATAGCTATCAGCATCAGCGACACCATCTGTTGAAGCCCCCCAACGATTGACTATGGTTGGCTTTTTTTCCATTTCAGCATTTACAAAGAAGAACAATTTATTTTTGATAAGGGGACCACCCATATTGAAACCGTAGGTTGTACTACGGTCTGTATCACGTGCTCCTTGGATTTGTTCGCCATTAACAGCATCACCGCGCAGGTTTTCATTTTTATGATAAATATAAGCACTACCTTTGAAAGTGTTTGTTCCGGATTTTGTAATCGCGTTTACTCCACCACCTATAAAATTTGTTTGACGAACATCATACGGAGCGATTACTACCTGTAACTCTTCGATAGCTTCAATAGAAATTGGGTTGCCTCCACCTGGTAGGTTGTCGCTCAAACCGAAGTTATTGTTAAAATTAGCTCCATCCACAGTAAAGTTAGCTGTACGACCATCAGTCCCCCCAAAGCTCATACCATTCCCTCCATAAGGAGAAAGACGAGTAACATCCAAAATACTGCGGTTTACTGTAGGCAAACTAGCTATCTGATCATTTGTAATATTAGTCACTGCTCCGGTTTTTTCTGTAGAAAATTTTGTACGAGTTGCAGTTATCACAACTTCATCTAAAGATGTTGAACTTTCCGAGAGCACGACATCCATTGCATAGTTTTCACCTAAACTCAACGTAACATTGCTGGTTGTGCTTGTTCCATATCCAACGTATGAAATTTTCACAGAATACGGTCCACCCACACGCATACCATTTAAGTTGAAGCGACCTTCTGCGTTGGTAACTGTCCCGTAAATTGTTCCAGAAGGTTCATGTGTAGCAGTTACCGCCGCCCCAATTACGGCTCCGGAGGCATCTGTGACACGTCCACTCATACTCGAAGTCGTCACCTGTGCTTTTAATGTTGGCATTGCCAACATTAATAAAAATAATGTAGCAAAAAAAACTAAATTTTTTTTCATAAACACATTTTAATTGTTAGTTCTCTATTATAAATTTTAAAATACTTCTTTAAATCATTGTATTTGCAAATTTTCACACAAAAATAATTTATTAATTATTAACACCCGTTACAATCATATTACGATTTATCAACAATCAAGTTAATATTCCCGGCTCACACCAAGTCCACTTATTGTTAACGAATCGGATATAAATAACAGTTTAAAACTAATAACATCATTACAATTGACAACAGGAAGATTTTCGTTGACAAATAACATGAAACGATGCCATCAACAACACGAACGCCACAAAGAAACAACAGAACAAAGCATCATTCGCAAAAATGCTTATTGTATTTTACAAAGTCTCACGCAAAATAATTTTTATCTTTGTAGCTACAAAAAACATATAAAACAGGTCTTATTGGAAATATGACTTACGAGCAAACATTAAAATATCTTTATGATCGCCTACCCGTTTTTCATCAAATAGGTGGATCTGCGTACAAACCAGGATTAGATAATAGTTTTCGCTTGATGGACGCGCTGGGAAATCCGCATCGTAACTACCCTTGCATCCATATTGCCGGCACGAATGGAAAAGGTTCCGTATCGCATTTTCTTTCCGCCATTTTACAAAAAGCCGGATATAAAACAGGACTTTATACATCGCCGCATTTGGTCGATTTTGGTGAACGAATACGAGTGAATGGTAAAATGATCGGACAAAATTATGTTGTTGATTTTGTGGAAGAACACAAAGCACTTTTCAGCGACATTGAACCCTCATTCTTCGAAGCTACTATGGCGATGGCTTTCAAATACTTTAGCGACGAAAAAATAGATGTCGCAATTATCGAAGTGGGATTGGGCGGACGGCTCGACAGTACAAATATCATTCAACCCAATTTGTCGATTATTACCAATATCAGCTTCGATCATGTCGGTTTTTTAGGCAACAGTTTAGATAAAATAGCTGTTGAAAAAGCAGGAATTATCAAACATAAAACAGCTGTTGTTATTGGCGAAGCAGTCCCCGAAACAAGTCCCGTTTTCGAAGCTAAAGCTAAAGAAATGGAAGCTCCCATTATTTTTGCAGAAAATCAGTATCAAATAACTCCAAGCGAAATAAAATGCAATCTTGCAGGAAAAATGCTTGTTGATGTAAAAGCAACGGAAGAAAATCGGCATAAATTATCCGATTCGTTTACAGTTGGTCTCTCGGGCGATTATCAGTTGAAGAATATCGCTACAGTTTTGACAGCCGCACGGGAATTAAACAAGTTGATAAAAGAGAACAACTTTCCTCCCGCCCCACTTAGTCCTGATGCTTTTCTTAACGAAGAAATCATTCGTTCGGGACTCGAAAATGTGGTTGAATTAACAGGTTTGCAAGGTCGCTGGCAAACATTACGACAAGATCCGACAATTGTAACTGACACCGGACATAATGAAGCCGGCATTCGCTACGTTGCCGAACAATTGAAACATCAAAAATACGATAAACTGCATATTGTTATCGGGATGGTAAACGACAAGGACATCAATGCAGTATTAGCTTTGTTACCGAAAAATGCTATTTACTACTTCACTCAGGCACATATCGAACGTGCTCTTCCGGCAGAAGAATTGCAACGACAAGCTCAAGGCTTTGCTTTAATTGGTAATGCCTATCCGGAAATTAGTGATGCAATAAAAGCAGCTTTATCAAATGCTAAAGAAAAAGATTTTATATTTATTGGGGGGAGCAACTTTATTGTTGGAGAAGCATTAAAAGTTTTTTGAACCATTTCCACTTTCGCGTGTATAACTTATCAAAACGAATTTAAATTTTAAGTTATATGAAAAGACTGATGAAAATTACTGTTTTAGCGGCGTTTTTCGCTGCAAGTTTGAATGTTTTGGCTCAAACGCCCGAGCCGGTTTATTCTGTTATCCGTCAAATACGCGATTTCGATTGGTACGAACAACAGGCTAAGGCATGGAAACATGAAATAGACAATGGCACGACTAATCCGAAAGCATGGGTATATTGGTATCAAGCAAATCGCATGGCTGCCAATTTTTGCGGCGAAAGAGAAAAATTTAATAGTAAAACAGGTGATTATTTCGTATCTTCAAACGATATTATTTTAAAATCTGCTGAAAAGCACATCCCAAATACAATTGAATATTATTACATAAAAACAAATGATTCGAACGGCACACCTGAAGAGCAAAAGGAAGATCTTATCAAAGCACAGAAAATAAAACCTTTCGACAAATTGATGCTGCCCATATTATTGTGTGATTTCGTTAAAGAAAACGACAAAGCCAATATCCGCCTGACCTGCCAAAAGTGGTTTGAAAGCAATGAAATGCCACAGGAATTACTGATAACAATGTATAATATGTTGATTTCACTGGAACAAAACGCCATCTTATTGGTCAACGGCGACAACGACACCTTTCCATGCTGGGTGCTGCAAGAAGCTAAAAACATTCGTCCCGATGTACTGATCGTAAATATTTCGTTTGCACAAGGCAAAAAGTATCGAGAAAACATTTTTAAGGAAAACGGAATCAAGCCATTTGTTTACGAAAACGATTCGCTGGCTTATATTACCGCTCCGCAACTCATCGAACATTTAATAGCTAACAAAGGCAATCGTCCTCTTTACGTGTCGCAGTATGTAGGTTCCGACGTCTATAAAAAATATGAAGACAACATGTATTTTACCGGATTAGCCTTAAAATATAGTCCGAAGCCATTTAATAATCTTGCCGTTTTACGAGATAATGTGGAAAATAAATTTTTGCTCGATTTTCTAAAAGAAGATTTTCAGACTACTTATGCACAAAGCGTTGTTGATATAATGAAAGCCAGTTACCTTTCAAGCTTTCAGCAACTTTATAATTATTACAAACAAACAGGAGAAAAAGATAAAGCAAAAAAAATCAAAGAATTATCCGTTACTATAGCAGAAAACACAAATAAAACGGAATGGTTGGATTATTTTGACAAATAATATGCGACTATCCGAAAAAAAATACGCGAAAAAAACCGACGAAGAATTAATGCTGCTGCTCACCAAAGGTGGGCAGTCGGCATTTGACGAGTTGTATAAACGTTATTCAAAACCTTTGTTGAATTTTTTTTATAGAACGCTAAACGGTGAGCGAGAAAAAGCCGAAGATTTTTTACATGATTTATTCCTGAAAATCATAGAAAAACCGGAGAGTTTCGACTGTAACCGCAAATTTTGCACATGGTTTTACTCCTTAGCCTACAATATGGTGAAAAATGAATATCGAAATACTGAAATGCAAAGGAAACACGAAGAAAATTTCGGACATTTGTACGATATAAAAACGGAATTGAATTTAGAA
>DAIOHI010000069.1:0-9333 GCA_036744815.1 Paludibacteraceae bacterium | reverse complement strand
GCTTGATCTTAAACATCGCCACACAAGTGGTGTCTTTTACATCGCGGTAGCAACCAGGCTGGTTTAGTTCGTGAGTTGACAATCCTGTTCCTGCGGCGGGCGAATAAGGCTGGATGGTATAACCTTTATAAAGCAAACCTTTATTGTACAGTTGTTTTAGCAACCACCAAAGCGATTCGATATAGCGGTTGTCGTAAGTGATGTAAGGATCCTTCATATCCACCCAATATCCCATAATAGTGGTGAGGTTTTCCCATTCTTTGGTGTACTTCATCACATCGCGGCGACAAGCGGCATTGTATTCGTCAACAGATATTTTTTTACCGATATCTTCTTTCGTTATGCCAAGTTCTTTTTCCACGCTCAGTTCCACGGGAAGTCCGTGTGTATCCCATCCGGCTTTGCGTTTTACCTGAAAGCCCTGCATGGTTTTGTAGCGGCAAAACACGTCTTTAATCGTGCGTGCCATTACGTGGTGGATGCCCGGCATTCCGTTTGCCGAAGGCGGTCCTTCGTAAAAAACAAAGCTGGGGCAGCCTTCGCGTTCTTCCACACTGCGGCGGAATAAGTCCTGCTCTTGCCAGCGTTTCAATACTTCTTTGTTGATGTCGGATAAATTAAGACCGGAGTATTCGGTAAATTTCTTTTCCATTGAAGATAAAAATATAGTTTCGAATAATTATTTCTGCTAAGCGGCAAAAACAAACAAAGCGGATGCTGCAATCAACTGTTTCGTTTACATCGGGATAATGCCGATTATGGTCGGATTATCAAAGCATCGGACTGCTTGAATTTTGCGGAATGCAAAAATACAAAAAACACTTGAAACAGAGAAATAAAGGAAGAAGGGATTTAATGCTTAGTGCTTGACTTTGAAAACTTGAAACTTGGAGCGAAAATCGATGGAGTCAAATCTTGCATATCCCCAACGGTAAATCACAAATGCCTTATCGCTTGCTTTAGTCCATAAGGATGTTTTATCCCCTACTCTCCGGTCGTATAAATCATTGTTTATGTTTTATGTATCTTTGCAGATAAGAAGTCGTTTTTTGAATTTTACGGAATACTATCTCAATGGGAGAAAAAAAATACAACTTCTTGATAATATAGAATACATGCGTACCACCATAGACAACTCCAAAAGGAAGCGACAATGTATTCCCTACATTTTAGCGCGTGTTGTGTAATACTTGGAGCACCAAATGATAGCGAGCCGAAGACTGTATATGCAACTTTAAAGTTATATTTAATGCCCTGTATGATTATTTAACAACTTTATGGTTGCGACTGCCGAAAAACAATCATATCTTTGCAGATGTAAATAAAAACCCATGAGTACAGAGGAAGAAGTAACATCGTTTTTAAATAACTTCAAAACGAAGATGAAGTTTTGGGATGTGCTTTTTCGCGATGATAGAGGCAAAAATGCTCAAGCTCTCGTGGATTTAGAACTTCGTCCTATAGAACGAAAAGAAATTTTGGAAACACTTGAAGTCACAGATTATTGCGAGGGTCCACACGAGGAAAAACTGTACGGAGGTGCTGACATGTGGGTCTTTGGTAAAATCATTAAGAAAAAAGAGGTGTACATCAAAATTACAATTGGAGCAATGAATTGTAGTGTTATCTGCATATCTTTTCATTTGGCTCAACACAAAATGAACTATCCTTTAAAATAGAACAACATGAAGAGTCCAATTACAGGTAAAGAAATGTTATTGACCAAAGAACGGAGGTCGATGGATTTCAGAAAAGAACGATTTGAAATTGTTTTTCATTATTATAACTGCGAGGATAGTGGAGAGCAATTTACCACCACATCATTAGATGAAGTGAATATGAACCAGGTTTACAACCAATACCGCGATAAATTCAACATCCCATTCCCCGATGAAATTGCAAGAATTCGTGGGAAGTATGGTTTATCGGCAGCGAAGATGTCGGAAATATTAGGTTTTGGAGTAAATAGTTACCGTCAGTACGAAGCTGGTGAAATGCCAAGCACAGCTAATGCCAAGTTAATTCAGATGGTAGATGATCCCAAGTTTTTCATTGATATGGTAGAGTTATGTGCTACATTAGACGAAAAAACAAAAACAAAATACATTCGTGAAGCACAATTGTTGGTTGAGGAAAGAAAGCGGAACATTTTCAATCTAAATTTCAAAGAGTATTTATTGGGAGATCATTTAGCCGATATTTATTCGGGATACCGAAATCCGAGCTTAGAAAAGTTTACCGAAATGATTGTTTATTTTTCCGAACAAATGGCTCCGTTTAAAACAAAAATGAATAAATTGTTATTTTATGCCGATTTTCTGATGTTTAAACAATGTTGTTTTTCTATAAGTGGAGTCCGTTACAAAGCCATAAACATGGGACCGGTTCCCAATAATTTTCAGAGTATATTTGAATATTTATCTAACAAAGGTGAAATAGATATTTATGCTACCGAATTTCAGAATGGTCATATTGGCGAACAATTTAAAGCAAGGCAAGACAGACCTTTTAAAGCTAATTTATTTTCTGACAATGAATTGGATGTTTTACATAAAGTGGCAACCGTATTTAAATCCACAAGTACTAGTGATATTATTGAATTAAGCCATCTGGAAGACGCGTGGAAGAAAAACGAGAAAGGGAAAAATACAATTAGTTATGAATATGCATTTGAGTTAAATCAAATCTAATGTGCACAACATTCATAATTAATTGCAACCAACAGTAGCAACCGCACAGTAGCTCTTTGTAATATAATAGGATCACTCACTCCCATCCCTTCAAACAGAGAAGCAGAGCTTTACAGCCCTGCTTTTTTGTATTTCTGTACCGATTTTAGATGTTTCACGAACATTTATTATCAAGAAAATCAATATTTTAAGCTTGATTATCGAAGTTGTTTACTATATTTGCGGGTACATGAGTTCTTTGAATCGGAATTATTCACCTTGTTAGGCTATTTTTGACTGCCGGAGGTCTTACTTTGCCCTTGCGGGAGTCCCGCAAGCTTGCCGTGAGACTCACTTTGCCCCTGCGGGTAGTCCCGCAAGCTTGCCGCGAGACTCGCTTTACCCCTTCGGGTAGTCCCGCAACCCTGCCGCGACAGTCACTTTGCCCTTGCGGGTAGTCCCGCAAGCTTGACGGAAGTCTTTTTAACCTGATTTCGCGATTTACAATATAATTGATAACTCTTTAAAAGCTTTAACTATGATTACAATTAAATGGATTGACCCTTCTCGTCTGAAAAACGACGAACATCTAGGTTTTCATTACGAAGTGCAAAAAATATTGGCTAAATACCCCGCAGCCAGTATCGACCTTTCCGATATAATGATCGGCAACTACGGCAAAGCTATCAACGACGAGGATTTATCTTACAAAATTGTGCCGAAAAGCGCATATACCGACCAGATTACCGCAGCCGACAGCGTGAGCGACAACAATATAACGGGCATACTTACCGCGCTGCGTACCCTTCAAAAGCATTTCGACCCCGAAGTAATAAAGGCTGCCAACCGCGTGAAAATATATATGGATGCCTTTGGCGATATCCGCAGGAAGCCCTACGTGGCGCAAACAACCGATATTACCAATCTGGTACAGGAATTCAGGGGAAAACTGAGCGCGGACATCACGCTGCTAAGCCTCGACAGATGGGTGGATAAGTTGGAAGCGGATAACAACAGCTTTATGGATCTCTTCGACCAACGTCACGACGAACAGGCGGAGAAGGACTCCCTCAACCGCTTCCGCGACTGCCGCAAAGCGACAGACAGCGCCTATTCGGCTATCGTAAAACGGATAAACGCCGGTATCGAATTCAACGGCGAAGAGAAGTACCGCGTTTTTGTTAACGACATCAACACCACAATCACTTACTACAGCAACATCCTCGCCCAACGACAAGGACAAAGCGCAAGCAACGAAAAATAGAAAGGAAGGATAAGCGGGCAGTCCCGCCCGAGATATAGAAATAGAGCCGTAAAGATGCATTACATCGCATTTTTACGGCTTTTTTGTGTGAAAACCGGTGAAGCCGATACGGCGCTATATCTTCTGTCAACCCGCTTTTTTTTTGAGGCAGCCTCTTTCTATATAAGCCTCCCCATCCTCTCCGCTTTGTTTCAATTTTGACACAAAAACATATACTATTTGTAATATTCCTTTAACTATAACGAAAACTTATTAAGCTTCCTTTGCATCCGGAATTTAAAAACAATAATTACAATGAATAAGATGAAAGGTATTGCAAAAATGAGAAGGATGTCTTTGTTGCTCGTTTTATCACTGTTGTGGCAATTCGGCTGGGCACAATCTATCGCAAAAGGAAAGGTAACGGATAAGGCTGGAACTCCGTTAATCGGAGCAACGGTGACGCTAAAAGGCAGTTCGGGAGGGACAATCACCAATGCTTTGGGTGAATTTTCGATAGACTCAAAAAAGACACTGACCAATAAAGATATATTAAGCGTAAGTTATATCGGCTATGCAACGGAAGATATAGCTTATAGTACAAGTTTTCTTAATGTTGTATTAAACGAAACTTCCGACCAATTAAACGAAGTTGTAGTAACGGCTTTGGGTATCAAAAGGGAAGAAAAAGGTTTGGGATATTCCACCGAAACAGTAACGGGCGACAGAATCTCCAACACAAACCCCAACAACTGGTCGTCGGCTTTGAGCGGGAAAGTAGCCGGTTTGTCGGTCATATCTCCGGGCGGACCGCTATCGTCAACACGCATTTCGCTTCGCGGCGACGTATCTTTGAATAAAGACGGAAACAATGCCTTGGTCGTTATCGATGGAGTGCCGATGAGCAGTCCTCAAAGTAATCCCGGTATGGCTTACGGCGCAGGTACAGCCGCCGAATTGTCGGTCGACTACGGAAATGGTTTCTCTGATGTCAATCCTAACGATATTGAAAACGTTCAGGTGTTGAAAGGCGCAAGCGCCACAGCTTTGTATGGTTCGCGCGCCGCGAATGGTGTTATTATGATTACCACCAAATCGGGCGCGAATGCAAAAAAAGGAATCGGCGTTTCTTTTAGTTCAAGCATAAGTAGCGAAGATGTTATGAGTTGGCCCGATTATCAATACGAATTTGGACAAGGTTTGCCTACCAATATCGGTAAAGCGGGAACTGATTATGCCGGACAACAATATTATTCATACGGAGCAAGCCCTGACGGCAATGCCAGCACAAGTGGCACAAGTAGTGCTTATGGTGCTGCCTTTAATGCAAATCAGCTTTACTATCAGTTTGACCCAGTAACACAAACCCGTGCTACCGAAGCTACAGCTTGGATTCCTTATAAAGACAACCGCAAAGCTTTGTTCCAAACAGGATACACGCTAAGCAACTCGGTGGCAATTACCGGAAAAGATGATAAAAGTTCCATACGGGCTTCGCTCACACATACCAAAAATGAGTGGATATTGCCTAACACGGGCTTTCAACGTTTTGTAGCTAATGTATCGGCTCAATCGCAAGTTTCGAGGAGATTGAGGGTAAGTTTAAAAACCAGTCAAACATACCGCAGTACCGACAACGTTCCTGCTTTGGGTTACAACAGCAACTCCATCGCTTATTTTCTTATTTTCCAAAATCCGAACGTTAACCTCGATTGGCTGCGTCCTATGTGGCGAACCGGTCAGGAAAAATCGAAACAGCTGCAACCCTACAGTACTTTTATCGGAAACCCATTTGTAACACTTTACGAAAACGAGAATCCGTCGGATAAATACAGTTCTACAACTTCTCTTTCGGCAAACTTACAAATAACCAATAAATTGGATTTACAAGTTCGCTCGGGTCTGCAACTTACAAACGATGTACGCGAACAACACCGCACGGTAAGCGACGTTGTTTTCGGTACGGGATTTTTCAAAAAGCAAAACATCTTCGATTACGAGTTGAATACCGACGCTTTATTATCCTATCACGACTCTTACAGCAATGGATTGACTCTGAACGCTGCTGTGGGTGGTAACGTGATGTATCGCTACTACGATGCGCTTTCGGCAGCTGTCAACGGATTGATAACTCCGGGTGTTTACATGATCGCCAATGGGGCATCCAATCCGGTTGTTGTTACCGACATCAGACGCAAAGCGATCAATAGTGCTTACTTTACGGCTAATTTCGACTATAAAAATAAAATATTCCTGGATATTACGGGGCGCAACGATTGGTCTTCTACCCTTCCTGCTAAAAACCGTTCGTTCTTCTATCCGTCGGTATCCACCAGCTTTATCGTGGATGAGATCTTCGAATTGCCTAGCGAAATCAGTTTCTTTAAGGCACGGGCTTCATGGGCAAAAGTAGGTAACGATACGGATCCATACAAAACATCGGGTTATTACTCGGCAGGAACTTTCCCCGGATCGGTAGTGCTTGCATCTACGCTTTTCAACACCGATTTCAAACCCGAAACATCGGAAAACTACGAAGCCGGATTGGACTTTCGCATGTTTAAAAACCGTATCGGATTGGACTTTACCTTCTATTATAATAGAACCGAAAATCAAATTCTGGATGCTCCAATGGATCCGACCACCGGTTATACTCGCGCCACGATCAACTCGGGCAGCGTGCGCAACAAGGGAATTGAAATTGAACTGACGGCAATACCGGTTCAGACAAAAGATTTCACTTGGAAAATGTCGGTCAACTGGTCGAAGAACAGCAATAAAATACTCTCTCTTGCCGAAGGCTCGGACGACAATCAGTTAATTGCCACCGTCGGAAGCGCCTCTCTTATCGGAACAGTAGGCGGAACTACAGCCGACCTTTGGGGCTACAAATTGGTACGCAACGACAAAGGCGAAGTAATTATCGGCGATAATGGTTTGCCCAAACAAGCTGCCGAAATAGAATACGTCGGAACGGCTTATGCCGATTGGAAAGGTGGTTTTTATAATGAGTTTTCCTACAAAGGATTTAAACTTGGAGTGCTGTTGGATGGACAATTTGGCGGATTGGTTTATTCGCAATCTTTCCACAAAATGAGCGAACAAGGAAAATTGGGTTATACATTGAACGGACGCAGCCTCGGTTCGGAATACTACATAGCCGGTGACGATTCGCGTATTGCTGCTGCCGGACTTCAACCGATAGGCGGGATGTATATGGTAGCTCCCGGCGTTGTGGATAATGGCGATGGCACTTACAGCCCGAATACGAAATTGGTTACGGTGGAATCTTATTACAAAGAAAACAATCGTATTGTAAACGTAGAAACCAACTCTTTTGATGCTTCGTATTTGAAATTGCGCGAAGTGCGCTTCGACTACAGTCTTCCCAAAAGCTTATTGGACAAAACTCCTTTTACCAATTTGTCACTTGGTATCTACGGTCGCAATTTGCTTTGCATTACCGATTATCCTTTGTTCGATCCCGAAACTGCTGCTTTGGACGGATCGACTATTGTTCCCGGTATCGAAACAGGCTCTTTGCCTTCTACCCGCTCATTCGGTATAAACCTGAATGTAGCATTCTAATTAAACCAGATTAATTCATAATTGTAAAAATGAAGAAACAAATGAAAATTATAAATAAATTAATCGCACTAGTTATCGTCGCTTTCCTATCCTTCAGCGCCTGTAGCGATTTCGACGAGATGAACATTGACCCCACCCGCCTTACACAGGCTAACCCGGGTACATTGCTCAACCCCATACTCTATCAGATGTCCACTTATAACTGGAACAGATACAATGGTTTCACTTTTCCTCTTATGCAGGGAACGGTTTCCACTTCGAGCGTAAGCGGCTTGGGTTGGTATTATATAAAAGATAGCGAAGGAGATGGAACTTGGACCACTTACTACAAATGGTTGAGTAACATTCGCGAAATGGAAAAACAAGCCATTACATTGAATGAACCAAACTACCGCGCTGTTGCATTGACGCTTCGCGCGTGGATTTTCCAACTGCTTGTTGATGCTTGGGGCGACGTACCCATGACGGAAGCCTGCCGTGGCGACGAAGGACTTTTTACACCAAAGTTCGACAAACAGCTTGATATTTACAAGCAAATTATTGCCGATTTGGATTCTGCCAACGCTATATTCAATACCGCAGTAGGATTAAAATACAACACCAGCAGCGAATTGCTTTATAATACCGATGCTAGCGTCACGGGCGGTGTGTCCACCGGAATTGTAAAATGGAAGAAATTTGCCAATTCATTGAAGCTTCGTGTTCTTTTACGCGTACTTGATGTTCCCGGATTGAATGCAAAGACAAAGCTGGAAGAATTGCTTGATAGCCCTGAAAAGTATCCCATATTTGCATCAAATGCCGATGCCGCGCTGTTGGCAATATCGGGAGTTTATCCGCAGGAAGCTCCACTTACACGTCCGCAGGATTTTACATCCTATACTTATTATTCCGAGTTTTTCATTGACAACCTTAAAAATTGGAACGATCCTCGTTTGGAAAAAATAGCCAGCAAGCCCGGTGGAGTTTTCTCCGGCTTTCCCAGTGGATATGACGTAACGCCATCGGGCAACGCTTCGCAGCCGCTTCAAGCTATTGCAATAGCACCTATGAAGTTAACGCTAATGTCATTTGCCGAAGTAGAACTGATTCTTGCGGAATTGGCACAACGCAGCGTTACGGACGACGACGCGGAAACTCACTATAAGAATGGCGTGAAAGCATCCGTCGAACAATGGAACGCAACGATGCCCGCCGATTATTTCGACAATCCGCTGACCGCCTACAATGGAAGCTTGGAACAGCTGATGACACAAAAATACTATGCCTTGTTTTTCTGCGATTATCAAGCTTGGTTCGAATATAACCGCACCGGTTTCCCACGCGTGCCGAAAGGTGTGGGAGTGCCTGCTGCCAATTACATGCCGCGTCGCTTTAAATATCCATTAGTGTTGCAACGCACTAATCTGAAAAATTATCAGGATGCCAAAACAAGTATGGGTGGAAGTGATAACTTCGATGTGAAACTAATCTGGCAACCCTAAAAACAGGGTTATACTTTAGCGAAAACAATAGCACTGAGCACAATTTTTTGTGTCTCGGTGCCTTTGCTAACAATATGTTTTAAATTAAACAGAGAATTATGATAGAGAAATCTTTTTTTACAATTCTTTTTCTTGCTGCTTCGCTCGCATTCTATGCACAGGAAGCGCCCGAAATTGCCATGCGTGCCGATCGCCTAACATCAAGCACTAACATTGCGACGACAAGTAGCCTTGCCGTAGTCGAAGCAAAATATATATTAAATGCTTCCGGAGGTATTCCGAGCCCCGAAATTATTTTTGAAGAAAAGCATTTTATGGGAGATGAACTCTCGAAGAAATGGAGCGCCTT
>DAIOHI010000068.1:0-9390 GCA_036744815.1 Paludibacteraceae bacterium | reverse complement strand
AATATGTCAGACATCCGAAATTTAGAACCCAAAGCTGTATGGAGCAACTTTTACAGCTTAACGCAAATCCCTCGCCCATCGGGCAAGAAGAAAGAAATTGGTGATTTTCTTGTAAACTTCGGAAAATCGCTTGGTTTGGAAACATTGCAAGACGAAATCGGTAATGTTTTAGTTCGTAAGCCGGCTACTCCCGGCATGGAAAACCGAAAAGCTGTTATTTTACAAGCACACATGGACATTGTTCCGCAAAAGAACGAACATGTAAAACACGATTTCGAAAAAGACCCAATTGATGCATATATTGATGGCGAATGGGTAACTGCCCGCGACACAACGCTCGGTGCCGACAACGGAATCGGAGTTGCAGCGGCTATGGCTGTTCTTCAATCGAAGGATATCCCCCACCCTGCTATCGAAATGTTTATTACCGTTGACGAAGAAACAGGCATGTACGGTGCATTCGGACTTCAACCTAACTTTTTGAAGGGCGATATCCTGATCAATCTCGATTCGGAAGACGAAGGCGAACTTTATGTTGGTTGCGCCGGAGGATTGGATGCCAATATGGAATTCCTCTATACTGAGGTTGAAATTCCTGAGGGCGATGTTGCGCTGAAAGTTTCGCTTAAAGGCTTAAAAGGCGGACATTCCGGTATCGATATTATCCTTCAGCGTGCCAATGCCAACAAATTATTGTTCCGCTTCCTCAAACAATCCGTAATCGAATACGAAGCCCGTTTGGCACAAGTGGAAGGCGGTAATCTTCGCAATGCTATTCCGCGCGAAGCTTTTGCTATCGTAACAATTCCAAACGAAATTGTGGATGAGTTTACCGAATTTGTAGCCGAAATGGAAGAGCTTTTCGTTGAAGAATACAAAAATGTGGAAGATAACATCTCGCTAACGGTTGAGAAAGTCGATTTGCCAAGCGGATTGATTCCCGAAGAGATACAGGACGATCTGATTAACGCTGTCATAGCTTGTCCTAACGATGTATTCCGCATGATTCCCGATGTTCCGGGCGTAGTAGAAACTTCAAGCAACTTGGCAATCGTAAAATCGGATGGAAAATCCGTTATTCTACGTTCTTTGCTTAGAAGCTCGGTTGAGTCGCGCAAAGAAGAATTGGCATCTTCCATCGAAAGCCTCTTCTCACTTGCCGGAGCAAAAGTGGAGTTCACAGGTGGATATCCCGGTTGGGAGCCAAATTTGGACTCTCCCATCCTGAAAACAATGACGGAAGTTTATGAAAACAAATTCGGCAAAACACCTAAAGTAATGATTATTCACGCCGGCTTGGAGTGTGGTATTTTAGGAACACATTATCCGAATATGGACATGATTTCATTCGGTCCTACGATTCGTCATCCGCATTCGCCCGACGAAAAAGTAAACATCCCGACCGTAGCAAAATTCTGGGACTACTTGTTGGCTGTTTTAGCCCAAGCTCCCGTAAAATAAATACAGTCTTTGAACTACAAAGCCTTTATCCCAAAAAGATAAGGGCTTTGTTTTTTAATACATCAAGAAAAATAACATTAATTACGATAAAAAGATAAAAAACTTTTATTTTGAATAACAAATCTTTTATTTAAATATAATTTTGACAATATATTTTCTTATTTACAATCAAAACGCTTATCTTTGCCGTCTTAAAAACACCGATTATATTTAATAAAAAATCATGAGTTATCTTTATAAACCAACTAACTATGTCCCCATTCTCAATTTGCAACAAACAGAACGAGGCATTTCAAGAATAAAAGATTTTGTTCAAGATAATCTTTCCGCCGAATTACGTCTCCGGCGCGTTACAGCTCCTTTGTTTCTGCTTCAAGGAACCGGATTAAATGATGATTTGAACGGAATTGAAAAAGCTGTAAACTTTCCAATAAAGGATATGAATTACGTTCGTGCCGAAGTGGTGCATTCCTTGGCAAAATGGAAACGCGTAACTTTAGCCGATTACGACATTCAAAAAGGCTACGGAATTTATACCGATATGAACGCCATTCGTGCCGATGAAGAATTGGGCAATCTGCATTCGCTTTACGTTGACCAGTGGGATTGGGAGCGAGTAATGGATGCCGAAGAGCGCAACATCGACTTTTTGAAAGATATTGTTCGGCGAATTTATGCCACGCTTCTGCGTACAGAATATTTAGTTTCGGAAACTTTTCCCGATATAAAACCCTGTTTGCCTTCGGAAATCACTTTTATACACGCTGAGGAACTCTATCAACGTTATCCGAACTTATCGCCCAAACAGCGCGAGCATGAAATTGCAAAAGAATATAAAGCCGTGTTTATTATCGGCATAGGATGCGAGTTGAGTAATGGCGAGAAGCACGACGGACGCGCTCCCGACTACGACGACTGGACATCGAGCGGATTGAAGGGGCTTCCCGGACTAAATGGCGATATCATCCTTTGGAACGACGTATTGCAACTTCCATTGGAAGTGTCATCAATGGGAATTCGTGTGGATAAGGAAGCTTTGCTTCGCCAGTTGCAACTAAGCGGACAGGAAGAACGCTTGAACATGTACTTTCATAAACGCTTGATGGACGACAGTCTGCCGCTTTCGATCGGAGGCGGAATCGGGCAATCGCGCTTGTGTATGTACTTCCTTCGTAAGGCGCACATTGGCGAAATTCAAGCGAGTATTTGGCCCGAAGAAATGAAAGCTGAATGCTCTAAGTTGAATATCCCCTTGATTTGAATAAAAACAAATAGAGATAAAAAATCCCCTTGTGGAATAAATTTATTCTACAAAGGGATTTTTTATTCTTGAATGTTTCGCTTAGTTCTTTACTATTTTAAATGGAATGGCTTGGTTTTTTGTTTCGATAAGAAGCAAATAATTTCCCTTAGCCAAAGACGATAAATCTAACTTTGCTTGCTTTTGATTTCTTTCGATTAAAATTCGTCCTTTCAAATCAACAACTTTTAATTTATAGTCTTCTTCGTTGGTTTCGATAAAGATTTCATTATCAACACTACGAGGATAAACCCGGAATAAATTTTCTTTATTTAAATCACCAATACTATTAACATCCGGCTCAACGAGCAACCAATCTGTACTGGCTGCATTGGGATCCCGGCGTTGAACAATTGCTCTATTAACCGTATTCTGATTTGCTTCCGACAGTCCAACATATTTTAAACTATTCAATGGAAGCAATTTGTAAGAATCATCCGTATCATTTTGCACAACAATGAAATGCTGATTTTCTTCCTGTCTATAATCTCCTTGCGTGATTGATAATCCATCATGAATGGAAGTTATATTCAAAAAACTTGTTTGCAATACTCGACCGCTGCCTTTGCTTACAATCTTATATAAACCATCGTTTACGGCTTCAAATGTCCAAACCGAATAATCAGTATCATCAGCTTCCATTTGTTGGAGCACGCTACTTGTGTTATTTCGCGGCGTTTTTATAACATAGCCACTTTGTTTGTTCCTTATTATGAAATCTTTGCCTTCCAATTTTTCAATTTTATTGGCAGCTACAATCCACGAATTAATGGCTTTTCCTCCCGTTATGCTGCTTATATCCGGACTATCTTCTGTTACAACAAATGAATCGCCCGTATGATCGCTTCCTGTATATAAAAGCATTTTCATTCCGGGTTTAAGCTTTATTCCCGCTAATTGATGAGGATCAAAGCCTTTTTCTTGTATTTGGGCAAATGTATAACTTCCCATACTTAAGTCGGTTTGAGGAGCTTTATAATCCTTAACGGGATAAACCATCGCTACTCTTTGAGCTCTATAAGTCACTTCTCCACCACCAAATACAGTATTTATCGAAGCTGATTCAGATTTCAAATCTCTATTCGTATTATAATTCCAATAAAAACCACCAACGATGCCTTGATTATTTTTCCAATTCGTTAATCTATTAATAATACTTTGTTTTTGATGTCCATTTGCTTCCAAATCCCAACTACCATAAATAGGTAAATTAGCAATATTCCAATTGTTAGGAGTGTTGCCGGCACCTCCGCCATAGCATTGCAAGTAATTCCGATCCACAGCTCCCGGACGACCAGCCTGTACTTTCGATACAAAACTATCCCAATAGGATTTATTCGTATAAGGTGCAATAGTGGTTTTAAAGCCTACATCATAAAGCATTATATGAAATTGCGATTGCGTATCGGCATCGTATTCATGTTCTATATCATTGTTAATCGCAATTACCGAAGGAATAGCATCTTTCAACGCTTTGAAGTTTTTATAGAGAATACTATTTGTTCCGGTTCCTTGACTTCTAACCAAATTCGTAATATTCTTATACGACATATTAGTCCAACCGCCAATACAATGCTCTAGGCGCAATATGGAAGTATTTCCTGTCAGTAAAGCATTCACATCGTCAACATAGTCTACTTGAGCTTTATCACTAGAATAACCATCCACACGCTGATCAAAAACATATAGGCCATCTTTACAAATAACCTCTCCATCGGTCGTTAAGGTTCCATCTTCTTCGACATGTACATTAAACAAAATACCGAAAGTATAACCTGAAGCCTTCAATGCAGCTACGGTAGTTGTTCTTTCGCGACGAAAATGACCACAAATATAAATTCCGGAATCGGCAAGAACGCTAAAAGTAATAAGATATACAATGATGCTCGTGAGTAGTTTTTTGTTTTTCATTTGAGTAGTAAATCTTCAATTATCATTAAATTCTAGAAAAAAGATAGTTGGATTGCAAAACACACAGCGAATATAAGTAAAAACAAGCTGTTTTATTCAAATCAAAAATAACAAAATAACATCTAATATTAAGTGTTATTTTGTTATTAATTCTGGAAATATTTGATTTTCATATAATCTACAAATAGATATATGATTTGTAAAACTTATTCGAAATTAAAAGTCAGAGTGATCATGCGGGAAGTCAGTTTATAAAGTGCATTTGAATACATTTGATCTTCTGGGCGGATAAATCCGGCATCTCGTTCGCTCAAGGGAGTAAAAATATCATTAAATCCAACTGCGAATTTTAACTCAGGCGAGAGTTTGAAGAAAGGAAAATAAAGATCGCATCCGGCACCGAATTCTATGTAAAAATCTAAAGGTTTCAATAAAACAGGATTTTCCTTATCCCTTCCCAAATCGATAGAAGCACCCGCACCGCCAAGTATATAAGGGCGATAATTACCTATTCGTTTAGCACTATATTTCAGATAAAGCGGCACATTAATCGGAATGGAAGCTACAGATGTATATCTTATCGCGTCTTCGTCTATCGCTCGATAAGCAAGTCTGCGTTCGCCGAAATGCAGGCTGGGGACAAATCGCAAATTAAAATATTGATGTAGGCGAAGATCTGTGATAACGCCGACAGAAAAGCCCGGTCGCAATTGAGATACTTCGGCATAATATATTTTTCCATCTATTTCAGTAAAACTTTCCGTTACTCCAAAATGCATCGTGTTCATTCCGAGCGTAAAGCCGAAACGAATAGGTTTATCATCAACATAAGGCATGTTTCCTTGAGCGTTTATTTTTAAAATAACGCATAAGATCAACATTAAAACAAGGCTAAGTTTTTTTAAATATGTAATCTGCATGAATATATGTTTGCTCTTTCTAAATACTCTTTTATAAACGAATTTCGAGCAAGATTATTGTTATTTAAAATTTATCCGTTTCACTTTATAACCCATTTCTTCCAACAACAAAGCTATTTTTACACGGAAATCGCCTTGCACTAAAATTTCTCCGTCGCGCGATGAACCTCCGGCACCACATTTTACTTTTAAGGTCTTGGCTAGTTCTTTTACTTCATCGTCGCTTCCCTGAAAATCGGTAACGAGCGTAGCCGGTTTTCCGTTGCGCTTATCTAATTCAACACGTAATAATTGCTTACGCGACTCAATGCGTTTTTGCGGAATTTCTTCTTCGTTTTGCTTTCCGAAATCGGGATTTGTAGAATATACAACACCCAATTGCTCTCTCCAATCTTTTTTAGCCATATAAATAAAAATATAAATTACATCAATTGTTTTACAAAATCCCAAATAACAATACCTCCCGAAACGCTGACATTGAGCGAATGTTTCGTGCCGTATTGTGGAATTTCGACACAAGCATCACAGATATCAACGATGTTTTGCTGCACGCCTTTCACCTCATTTCCAAGCACGATAGCGTAGTTTTTGGTTTTATCCAGCACTATGTCTTTTAGAGATAAACTTCCTCTTGCCTGCTCCACAGCAAAAATACTGTAATTATTTTTTTTTAGAAAAGAGACGGCGTCAAGTGCTGTTTCAAAATACTTCCAATCAACAGAATCTTCTGCGCCTAATGCCGTTTTATGTATCTCCGGATGAGGTGGTATGCTTGTTATCCCACAAAGAAAAACGGCTTTGAGCAAAAAAGCGTCGGCTGTTCGAAAGATGGAACCGACATTATGCAAACTACGAACATTATCAAGTATAACAACAAGCGGAGTTTTCTTTTGCTCTTTAAATTCATCAACCGTAAGACGGTTCATTTCGGTTATTTTCAGTTTTTGTCGGCTCATTCTAAAATTTCAAATTTCAATAATTCTTGATTAATTGGCATTTGCCATTTTCTTTAATTCTTCAATAGCCTTTTCGATTATCGCGTCGGATTCTTTATCATTTTCATCCATATTTTGCTTATAATCAGGATTGATACCTAATTCTGTATCTTGTTTATTAACATCATACATCGGCGATGCCGAAAAACGAATCGCCCAACCATTGGGCAATTCGCTCGACATCGGCATGCCACCTCCGCCTCCGGTTTTGTCGCCCACTATAATGACATTATCTAAATTCATCATTCGATTCACAAAATCGTTGGTAGCGCTATAAGACAGACGATTGGAAAGCACGGCAACCGGACGGTCGCCCCATTGCGTATTTTTATCCGAAGGCGTTTTTATTTCCACATAATCGGAAAAATCGGAATGTCCCTTTCCTCTTTTATGGCGCATATATCCGGTAACTTTTTCTTTGGGAAAAAAGTATGACGCCAGGGTTTCGGAATAACCTAAAGAACCGCCTCCATTATTTCTCATGTCAATTATCAGCGCATCGCAAGTGACGAAAGCCGAAAATATATTTCTAATATTCGATGTCGAAAATCCGGTAGAGAAATCACCGTAATACATATATCCTATTTTCCCTTCCACTATTTTTCCATAGCGAAAGCCGCCCGCTCGGCGAAAATTTTCGCCCAAGTATTTTGAATCGCCTCCAAAGATAATCGACGAATTAAAATTAGACTGATAATCGGTGTACCATTTCCAATATCGGCTGACATCGAAACTTGAAGTCAAGTTTACATGTCCATCTTCCAAGTGACTCAACATAGATGCCAGTAAATCAAAAAACTCAATATCACCATTTACAGCCGAAAGTTTAGTGTCATATTCTACTTTGATGGAATCCCAATTGATATTTTTATAATCAAGATAGCAATAACGCTCATCAATAATCTGCCATAAAGCATCCAAATTTCCTTGATATGTATTCTCGAACTGAATGTGTTCGCTATCGAAACAAGAAGTAAATATGGCTGAAATTAGAATAAGCGGCAAATAAATTCGTTTCATAATGGATAAAATTTCAGGTTTTAACTATTCCTTATTTGTTGCGGTACTTATAAAGTTTTTCGGAGCTTTATTCTTTCGTCCGGCAAAGCGGTAAACATCGTAAGTAACACCAATTGTAAGCGCATATTCTTGCATAATATAGAGCGATTCGTTGGCAAAATGCTTTTGATTCGACGCATGCAGTCCTAATTGCCATTCGCTATATTTGAAAGGAAAACTAAAACTGAAATTCGCTTTGTAAGCCAATTTGTTATGAAAGGACGACATATGAAAGGCTTTTGACAGATCGGAATCATTGAAGGAAAACATTTCATAATATGACGCTCCATTCTCCGGAACAAACATAAAGCCGACAAAAGGACTTTGAAGCTGCAATTCCAACCTAACATTTCGACGGAAAAGAGGAAAGTGTTTGCGAATAAAAACCGAAGCATTCAGGTTTGTGGATAAATCAATATTCGCAGGATTATTTACATTCCTCGAAATTAGTTTTGAATTAAAATCCAAATCCCAAACTCCACCTAAAAGAAGCTGGAAACCGCACAAAGGTGCAAAATGATAATGTAATCCTGTTCCCACATTTACACCTGCAACAGCCATAGAAGCCGTTCGCGCAGGATTTAAGGCTAAGCCCAACAAAACATCCAATTCATTATAGAATGACAAATTCGTCCTATCCTTTAAAAGAAAGCGACGATTGTTGAATTTAGCTGTCAAAGCATTTCCATCGTACATTAAGGGCGAAAGATAAGGATCAGCTATTTTCAGGAAGGACAAACCGTAATATTGATTCACCGTTTTTGGCAGGTATTTACGCTCAGCATCTTGCGCAAAGACAAGCATTGAGATTCCCACGAGGAACAGCACGGTAAGTATTTTTTTCATTCGAAGAGGCTTTTGTGCATTAAAGTTACAAAAGTAAGAAGATTTTTGTAAGTCTCATTATGCTTTCTTAGGCAAACTTTTTGCTTTCTAATGTTTTTATTCTAAATTGCACAACATAAAACCTTCAGTAAACAAACAGAAATAATGGAGAAAGAAAATGAAAAAACAGAGTTTTGGGAAAGCAACTTTGTTGAGAAACAAGAAATGTGGGGCTTTGAACCCTCGCGTTCTGCTGTTTTAGCAAAAGATTTTTTTATAGCAAAGGCTGTAAAGAATATTCTTATTCCCGGTATTGGCTACGGACGCAATGCTCAGATTTTCATAGAGAACGGGATGAGAGTCACGGGAATCGAGATTTCGAAAACCGCGATTGAGATGGCGCGAAAACATTACGGAGAGGAAATGATTATCCACCATGGCTCTGTTTGCGATATGCCTTTCGACAATCATCAATACGACGGCATTTTTTGCTACGCCCTAATTCATTTATTGGACGAAGGCGAAAGAGCTAAGCTAATTAAAGATTGCTACGATCAACTAACGGAAAAAGGCTATATGATTTTCACTGCTATTTCGAAAAAAGCTCATACTTACGGACAAGGCAAAGCTGTTGGGAAAGATAGATACGAGATATTCGAAGGACTTAATATGTTTTTTTACGACGAGGAATCCATCCGCAGAGAATTTGCCGAAGCCGGTTTATTTGATATCAGCGAAATAAACGAAAGTCATTCTTTTTACTTGATTAAATGCTGTAAAACAGGCTAAACAAACAAGATGATTGAAAAAGGAAATGATTTATTAATTGATAATTAAGCATTGATAATGAATAATACAAAGATATTTAAAACTCCGTTTGCTAGTGTTTATCCTTATTATATTCAAAAGGCGGAGAAAA
>DAIOHI010000067.1:0-9491 GCA_036744815.1 Paludibacteraceae bacterium | reverse complement strand
ACCATGTCTTACATTCAATAAAATCACCCGCTTGGATAGCAATAGGGATAGCATCGGCAAAAGTAACTTGATAGCCTTTGCCGTTGGGCAAAATACTTTTATTCGTCACACGATTTATTTGTCCGCGTTGAGCGTCGGCAACGCGAATAAACCAATATTCATCACCTATAGTTATTGATTCGCCCGAACCTTTTCCTTGAGAGGCAACATTAATAGTGTGTGAGTCTTGTATATCGGTAATTTTAACACTTGTTCCATGCACATTTATAAAATCATCAGCCTGCCCTGTATGTGCACAGTTTTCTACTTTTATCACTCCCGCACATTGCGAGAAATGTGAAGCATCGGCAATAGAGCTAAAATAACGTCCTTTGCTGTCATTTACCAATACGGACGCATTGTCCATGGTTATATTCTCAGTTCTGTAACCTAAAAAAGCATTACCTAATGAGTGATACAATTTCATATCTTTCAGAAGTATATCTTTACTTTGTCCAATAGTTATCCCATTTGCAAAATAGCGCACATGGAATAACGCTACTATCATTGTTTCGGGTTGTGGATTAATTTTAGGTTTGCCATGGAAACGAATTATTCCTTCACTTATTTCTTCTGCTTGCTGTTCAAATATATTTTCGCCTAAAGACATGTCCCAAGTGTTATAGGCGATGTTTTTACTCTCTTTGTCGTAAAGTGTGGAATACATGTTTATAATGGGCAGTTCCCAACCTTCTCCGATAAATAGAACTTTACCATCCTTTATTTTATAAGGATAGTTTTTTTTATCCACTCTAATGTCTAAAAAATTAGTTTGTGCATTTATGATTTCGGCTTGTGATATCATCGGACGATCCCAGTCAACTGAAAAATTACATAATGTTAGATTAGTACAATTCTTGACTGACATTATCTGCATCTTTCCATGATAAATGAACTCTGCTCCTCCACCATCAAATGTAAAATTGTTCAGTTCTTCAAATACTACTCCTACTGTTGCTGATTGTTTTAAAATATTCTTTTCTGTTAGTTGTTGTTGGCTAGGATAAAAATCATATCGTCCTGCAGGGAATGTCAGTAATTGGATGTTTTGTTTCTTACATTCATCAAGTGCTTTCGCAACATAAGGTCGAGCATCTTCACCTGTATTGGGATGAAGTCCAAATTCGGTTATTGAGATTTGTTGAGATTTTTGAGCTGTTTTTATGTTTTTACTATTTTGTATCAGATAATCATCTTTGCCTTTTTCGATAGGCGAAACAATATTGTTATTCAAGATTTCACCTCCAATGGTCGACGACACAGCAATTGCCGGTTGTGGAGACTCTGAAATATAATTATTTTTAATGATAATATGATGATGCAGTCCGGCTTCGGGCATTTTATTATCATTTCCTTTACCAGCAATATTGATTGCTTTTTCTTTTTTATTACGAATTATTTTATTGTTCTCAATAATCAAGCTATCCGAACAACCGGATTCTAACCACCAAACTTCGGGTGTTGCCAATATTGAATGCATCCAATTTTCTTCAAGCGTATTATTTACAATTTGTCCATTACTGGCTTTAATAAGAATTCCTCTTGAACGATTGTATGAAAAATTACAGTCTCTGATTGTAAATCCATTCCCAACACGATTTTTATCGCAGACCACAGCTCCAAGACCAAAATTGACATTCTTATCAATTGTCAATTTTACAAGTTTATTCTCAGGTCTCATCAGATGTTGTTTGTTTCTCTTATTCTGTTCAATCTCTGAAATACCTCTTATATGATTTGAGCTTATTTTTCCATTCTCAACTATTGATAAAATAGTTGCTGTTGGCAAACGTTTACCTTCGTAAGTGAGTATTTCTAACCTATCACCTTCTTTTAGATCGCATAAATAAGGAATAACCAAAGTAATTTCGTTATTTTCACCTCCTGTTGAAAAGTAATATTTACCGCAGATATTAATACCATCATCGCCTTGAAAACGAGCTGTACAAGCGATTAGCTGAGGTCCTACAAATGCATGTTTGCTATGGAAAGCATCGGCATTATTGGAGCGAAAACGCATGCTTCTCTGACAGTAATCGTCCTCTAATGTCCGCCTATCTATTATGCAACGAAGATAGTTGTTTTGACTTCCATTAGTTTCAAAAAAACCGAAACAATTGCCCGAATAAAGAGTAATATCCTCCAAGCGTAAATTACGACAATTATCACTATAAATAGCATGAGGCATGCTACCGTTAGGAGCATATTCGTTGTTGGTCACAATTACGTCACCTTCTTCCTCCGTATCAATTAACGAATTGAAAACATAATTTTCTCCTTTACTTACGAAATAACTTCGCTCTCCTATTTTTTTAAACTTTTCCCAAGCGTAATATGTATTTCTACGTAAAGTTCCTGTGTGCGGATCAAATATTTCGATACGTTCCACCAAATTGTCTGGATAGTTATCGTCGAGCTTAAATTCGATTGTTTTTTTATCTGCAGACAGTTTCGTAATACGTCCTTGAGTAAAACACAGAGGATCGTAATCAATGGTAAATCCTTTGATTGTTAGATTTGTGCAATTGATTATCGTAATAGCTCTTGTTGTTTCGGTACATATCATTTCTACACCGTATGCTAGAATAGTAACATCGTTCAGATTTTTAAATATAAGATGTTGCTTGTTTTGTGGTTTAATACGGTAAGTACCTTGAGGTATAACTATATTTTTATTCCCTTTTGATAATTCTTTGTCAATAAATTTTTGAATATCAAAATAATTCATTTCATAATACCGACAATAAGAGTATTGTGAAAACAAAGGAAACAAAATAGACAATATTACAATACGAGCTGTAATAGTGAATTTCATCATTATTATAGATTTAATAGTTAAAAGGCACTCTCAGGAAAGCATTGCCAGCTCCTCCTAAGAGTGCCACACAATCTTTATTTATAAAGACCTACTGATTGAATCAACACTTCGTTCATTTCTCCTTTAGGAGCTGTTTCTGTATTAACAACAAATCCTATTGTTACCGTTTTTTGTGTGTCTAAGTCAAAAAATAATTCTAACTCTTCGCTACCCATAGAATCAAAAAACAAGTTGGAAATAACGGATGTTTCCCCCATTTGTGATGCGCTAGGAAATTCCGTTCCTTCTACAACTGCAAAATAACAGTCGTTCTTGCCAAGCATATCAAGAATTATAGATGTGAGACGATAATTCCCCGCCGGCAATGTTATTGTTTGATATATTTTACCATCTATCAAGGCATCTTTTTTATAGAAGTCCATAAGTCCCTTGTAAACAACATCTCCTTTTTTGTAATCTCTTAAGAACCCGCCATAAAGCACTCCACTCGAAAGCACCTTTAGATTATCTGTTGTAATCCAATCAGCTAAATTGCCAACAAGGCTTGTACGCGCATCGCTTCGGTCAAATTCATTTCCCGGATTTTTGATGTATAGACTTGTTGTGTTTTCCCAAATTCGAATAGGGATTGTACGTATTACTGGTTTGCCCGAAATTCCGGTTACTGTAAGTTTTACATTATAAGTTGTGTAATCGCTGAAAGAATGAAACACGGTATCTTTTTGACTTGTAATAGAATTTCCATCTCCAAAATCCCACACACACTTAGTGGCATAGGAAGAAAGATTGTAAAAAATAAGTTTTTTATCGTCTTTTTTATCAACAATATATTTGAATTTAGCAGTAGGCACAATGAAATTTGTGTTTAGTTCTAAAACAGTCAAATGTTTAGAAGCATCTACTTCTAGTAGAGAACTCGAAATTTCCACTCCTAACGCTAAACGTTTATTAGCCTGACTGGCAATATAATCCAGATCAACGGATAAAGTAATTTTGGCGTTTCCGTCCCCACTCTGTATAATTGCGGATGACGTAATAGTATAAGCTGATGCTGGTATCAATTCTAAGTTCGCCCCATTGTCATCAATGGCACTACCCGAAGTAATTAATCGATTTACAGTATCATTATTTATTTTAACGTCAACTGTAACATTGCCATTATTGTTGATTCCCGAGCGATAAACTCCCAATGGAATGATAAGTTTATTGTTTACCAAGTCCAACTCATAACGAAATATCCCGGAAGTAGAATTGGTATCGTTAACTAAATATATTCCATCAATTGCCGAAGGCATATAAATTTTCTGATTCGGATAATCGGCATCCCCAATTTCTTGATAAGTACAAGATCCTATTAATGTCGATATTATCCCAAAAAGAAATATCCACATTAAAAAGTTTTTATTTTGCTTTTTCATTGTCTTTGATCTTTTTAAATTATTACCAAATCGGATTTTGAACCCATTGACTGTTAGTCGTAAACAATAAACTTTGAGGTATCGGATAAAAATACATTTTCTTGTTAAATACCCTATCTTCTATTTTCTTTTTGGTATATATGAATTCATAGTCTTTATATACGCAATCTACCCCATGAACAGGAGTATTCAAATCATCTGCTGCAGTCATCCATCGTCTTACATCCCACAAACGATGTCCTTCAAAGGCTAATTCCACCCTACGTTCGTTACGAATTCGCTCACGAACTTTAGTTTGATCCGTTTCAGTTATCAGTGGCATCTCTACTCCTGTCCTCTGACGGGTTTTATTTACATATGTAAGAATATCCGAATTTCCAGGATCAGATTCATTCAACGCTTCAGCATAATTCAGATATATTTCGGCAATACGAAAAAACACCCATGAATGAACACTTGTGCGATTTTGGACAAGATCCAATGACTCATCAATAAATTTACGAATATAATATCCCGTTGAAGTTGCATTAGCAAGACCTTTTCCATGCTCTCCTCCTTCGTATATTTCTAACAAAGTAGTTTTATTGAATAGTGATTCATTATGAAGAATAGAAAAAGACAAACGTGGATCTCGATTGTAGTAAGGATTTGAAGCTTGTGATGGATTCGACCAATCAAACTTAGAACCATCGCTTTTCATTTCGTATGCGTCCACCAAATTTTGAGTTGGATTTACAGAACCATTACCAACTGGCAAACCAACCGGAAAATTGGTTATTTCAAAGCTATTACTTGCTGTAGAGCGACGCAGAAAAATCATCTCTTTGCTGTCAAAAGTCTTGCCGATTATCGTATAATCTTTTTCCAGTACGTACCCAGCTTCTGCAAGATCAATAATATCTTTAGCCGCTTTAGCCGCATCTTCCCAACGTTTTTTTCTATCTCCTGCTGGTAACGATATTAGCTCGGGATAAGTATACCCTTCTGTCCATTCAGATGAATTATACAAATCGCTTGCAGCATATAAAAGCACACGACTTTTCAGAGCCATAGCAGCGCCTTTAGTCGCGCGCCCTAAATTATCCGCATTGTAACTTACCGGTAATGCACCGCTTTGCGACACCGAATCACATTCTTCAACTATAAACTGAATACATTCTTCTAATGTATTGCGCTTTAAAACACTGAAATCAGTTTCCAATGTAAGTGGCTCTTTTACAATTGAAACTCCACCATAACGTTTTATCAGTTCAAAATAATAAAAAGCCCTTAAAAAACGTGCTTCATAACGCCAGTTTTTAATTTCAGCTAAACGCTCCTTATATATCGTTTGAGAACCTGAGGTTGGATCTAAACGATAAGCATCTAAATTAACATCGGTAGTTGGATTTAAAAAATCATTTACCCGTCGAATGGCTGTATAATATCTCGACAATACTTCATCAGGATTATTAAATTGATTCCATGATCCAGTGTTGACCACCTGTACAGAACCTCCATTTATCAGATCTGCCTCATCACATGCCGAAGCTTCCATTCCGTTTCCAAAAGTAAAATATCCTGCCAATAAATCGTTATACAAAGATGCGCACTGACCACGTACCAAAGTGTATTGAGCATCTATTTGCTCCTTACTCAAAACATCTACCATCTCTCTCGGCATATCGCAAGCATTCAAAATTGCAATTAAACCTAGAATAAAGGTCGTTTTTATATTCATATTTTTCATATACTCGATTTTTTGTTTGATTTAAAATTGAAGTTTAGCACCAAGACTGAATGTTCTTACAGCTGGATAACCGGACAATACTTCCGGATCACTATAATCAATTTTATCCAAAGAGAACAAATTATTACCATTCAAGAAAAAGCGTAAATCTCCTCCTTTTGACGCGAACACATTTTTAAAAGTGTAGCCGAACTCTACATTGCGTAATTTAATAAAACTGCCATCCCGTTGCCAAAATGTAGAATAACGAAAATTGTTTTGATCGCTCGAATTTGCAGTTAAACGTGGATAAGTAGCTGTTTCTGCCGTCTCGGGAGTCCAGCGTCCTAATGCAACTTCGGAGATATTTCCATTGTTTTGAAATGCTTTATAATAATTAGAACTTAAGTAAACCGTTCTCCCGGCGACACCTTGTAACATTGCGCTAAAATCAAAACCATAGAATTGGGCTCCAAAGGTTAAAGATCCCGTAAAAGCAGGTAGATTGGTATTTCCTGTAGGATAAGAGTCGTTTCCATCTATAATTCCATCTCCGCTTTTATCTATATACTTAATGTCTCCGGCTTGCACAGACGACCATGTTGGTTTAGGCACGTCGGCATCTAAAATATCAGCCTCTGTGTAAAAACCATCCGCTATTAAAGCATAAGGTTGATATACTTGCCTTCCGGTTGTGTACATATAATCTAAAATTCTTACCGGTTCAGAGTTATACACAATTTTATTCTTGTTGTACCAACCCGAAACTTGTACAAAATATGAGAAGTTGTTAGTTATTACACCATTGTATTTTACACTTGCCTCAAAACCTTGATTGTTTACTTTACCCATATTCATCATAGGTAATGAGGCTCCAATCAAAATAGGTATATCACGTTGAGGTGAAGAAAGAATATCGTATCTATTATTATTAAAATAATCAAACGACAATTCAATGTTTTTCATTAACACAGCATCAAAACCGATATTAAATTTTCTTTCTTTTTCCCAAGTTAGATCTGAATTTCCTAAAACACTTAATCCATATCCATATATTGTACTGTTTTGCGAACCTAACGGATAACCTCCTGTTATCGCATAAGCATCTTCATACATAAATCGTGAAGTATTGCCTATTTCGTCATTCCCTGCTAATCCATACGATGTCCGTAATTTTAGGAAATCAACAGCATTTATGTCTTTCATAAAGCTCTCACCTGAAATTATCCAGCCTAATGACACGGCAGGAAAGAAGCCATATTGCTTACCGATGGCAAATTGTTCCGACCCCTGATATCCGGCAACAAGTTCGACTATATATTTATTGTCATATGCATAGTTTGTTTTAAATGCTCCTCCTATATGACGATAGGGTTGCTCAGCACCTAAATTATGTTCTTCATAATTATACAACAATGAAGCATCTATTCGACTTAGTCCAAAGGAGCGTTTATAATCCAAAGAAACTGTCCCTGTTACATTTCTCCATTGATTGGAAATGCTTTCGTCTCCTTCCAAACTTGTATTGTCGCTATATTTTTGTCCATACGAATACGCTATATTATCATCAGTACCCGAATTTTCAACCGGATAGTAAGCATAAGTTTTCGTTTTATTCGAATAACCGATATACCAGCTATTGAAAGCTACTGATGCCGATGCGCTCAGCCCTTTCGTGATCATATCCAGTTGCTGTGTAATTCTGAGAGCAGTGTTGATCGTCCGACTGTTAGAGCTGTAATAACCGGTTTCAGACAAATTGCCAAAGGGGTTGGAATAAGTACTATTTCCTCCAAACGTATTATTCGGATTATAGATGGGAAAAGCATTAGATGGTACATTCCATGCATTGTCAATTAGTGTTGAGGCATATTGAGCACCTGGGATGTTCCAATCAACAACTGAAATGCCTACCGTTGCAGCAGCTATAAAACGCGGAGTCACATTAACATCAACATTAGAGCGGATATTATAACGAGTATAAGACTGATTTTTAGAGTCATTCGATATATTTTCCGTCCTTTTCAATAATCCTTGGCTGTTAATAGCATTCAGCATAACAAAGTATTTAACAACTTTATCTCCTCCTCGGAAACTAAGATCGTAGTTCGTAATAGGCGCTACGCTACGTAACATCTCATTTCCCCAATTTACATCCGGATAAAGATATTTATTCCATCCTGTTTTATACTTAGTGATATCCGCATCCGAATATTTAAAATTATCTGTTACGCCGTCATTTCTCTGGGCTTCGGTATATAAATCTGCATAATCTGACGAAGCAAGATATTTTGGCAAGCGAAATGCAGTTTGAACTCCGCCTTTCATACTAAACGACACTTTTAGCGGAGCTTCTATTCCTCGTTTTGTTGTAACAAGCAATACTCCGTTAGCACCGCGCAAACCGTAAATTGCTGTAGCTGCTGCATCTTTTAATAATGTTACCGATTCTATCTCCTCAGGCACCAGCTCAGCAATAGAGCTTCTGTAACCGTCAACTAGAATCAAGAGATTATTACTTCCTTGATAAGTTGCAACGCCTCTTGCGTTTATGCTATTATTAACAACTCCCGCTTCATCGCTCCCTTGAGTTACAGTAAGTCCCGGAATACGCGCTATCAAAGTGTTATGAAAATTAGTTGTAAATGTTCTCTCAAGCTCTTCGCCTTTGACCGACGAAAGAGCACTTACAACTCGGTAGGCTTCCAATTGTTTATACATTCCTACCTCCTGTATTCTCGGATAATTATCTATTATCGAATCAGATATTTCGTTTTGCGAATAAGAAAAAATCGGAATCAATATTGCAAAAACCAATCCTATTTTATTCCATGTTGAATTTATATTGTACATAATTTTGTCTTTTTTTTATTCAATACAAACAAATATTAATAACCTGGATTCTGAATAAGATATCCTTTATCTATTTCACTTTGAGGAAGTGGATTTCTGTACATCGCCTTCTTAAATGAGCGCTCTTCAAAAACATAGGGTTCGTAGCGAATCTCTGTGCTTCCTGTGATTTTATATTGCTTAATGCCATACATTTTTCCTTTCATGATACCCTCATCTGCAATTTCCCAACGACGAATATCCCAAAGCCGGTGTCCATCAAATGCCAACTCTATAGCTCTTTCGTTGCGTACTCGCTCGCGAAATTGGGATTGACTTAATCCATTTGGTAAATTAGGCATCCCCGAACGATTTCTAATAGTATTTACAGCATCATAAGCCTCTTGTGGCGGAGTTGCATAATACTCATTTAATGCTTCAGCATAACTTAAATAAAATTCAGATAATTTGAATATTAGTCCATTGGGAACAGCACCTACGTTTCCTGTTGTCTGTACTATATAAGGTAGTGGCTTATGTACTATCGCACCATGACAACCACCTCCTATTGGTTCATTCCGTGCTGCATTATTTCCTGTCCGAGCAAACTCCATATTAGGATAATCGTTATTGAAAAAATCACCATGGCAGACAAAAGTTTGCTTAAAACGAGGAT
>DAIOHI010000066.1:6621-9695 GCA_036744815.1 Paludibacteraceae bacterium | reverse complement strand
CTATTATGGCTTCAAACGAATATGAACTTATTCCTGATTACTCGGATAATTTTACATTAGCTGGTGAAAATGGACAGGAATCCGTTTTTGAGATACAATACATGGAAGATCCTACAAGCGATTATGGCGAAGGATTTGGCTTCACACGAGGTACTTTTTCAATTGTATTGACACGTTCACGTTCCTCTAAACTTGGTGGAGGATGGGGTTTTAATAAACCAACTCAAAATTTGTATGATGAATATGAAACCGGTGATCCTCGTAGAGATGCTACTATTTTAAACCCAAGTGATGAACAAATAGAAACGCCTTCCGAAGAAATATATCTGGGTTCAAGATATCTGAATCGAAAATATGCTTTATACAACAATGCCGAAGGAAGTAATTATTATCCATTGGCACACCCTACACGTGGACCGATAAATAACAAAATAATTCGATATTCAGATGTGTTGTTGATGTATGCAGAAGCTTGTTGCGAAACAAATGATTTGAATGCTGCAAAAAATGCGCTTGAGCAAGTGCGTGAACGCGCTCGTGGAGGAGAAAGCAGTATTTTACCGAAATTTCCCTATGGAAGTTATTCTGATAATCAAACAGACTTAAGAAAAGCCATCAGGCACGAACGTCGAGTAGAATTGGCTATGGAAGGACATCGCTGGTTCGATATATGTCGATGGGGTATTGCCAAAGAAACAATTGATGCTTACAAAGCAACTGAGACAGAAGAAGCACAAAATCATATGGCGGAATTTATTAAAGGAGAACATGAATTGTTTCCAATTCCAAGCAAAGAAATAGATTTGAATCCTATGAATTAAATTTTAGATAAAAACAAAATCAATTATTATTAACAAACTAAATTTATTGTATCATGAAACTAAAAAATGTATTATTAACAGTGTTAGGAGTAGCTGTATTAGCGACTTCATGTAAAAAGGAGGATGATATTGCTCCAACAGGAATAGAATTAGACAAACCAACATTAAGTATTGAAGTCGGAAAAACAGAAACTTTAAAAGCTACTGTGAAACCGGAAGGAGTTAGTGCTACTGTTGTTTGGAATTCGCTTGATTCAGAGATAGCAACAGTTTCCAATGGCGTAGTTACAGCTGTAGCTGAAGGCACGACTACAATTACAGCATTAACAGGAAATTTTGTAGCTACCTGTAAAGTCACAGTAGTGAAAGAAGGTACAGATCCGAATCCTGATCCCAATGCGGATGAATCTTTGAAAGGAAGCAATTATTATGTATTGTTCTTAGATGAAACAAGTTACAATTCTATTTCTTCAAAAGTTACTGCTGATTTACGTATAAATGAAGCAACAGCCGTAATGGATATTTGGCCCGCTGGCGATTCTTATACTTCAGTTGATCCTTCGGGACCCAATTTTTATGGAAATGTTGCCGGATGGATTAGCCTAAAATCAAATGCAGCTCCTTGGGAAGGTACTGGTGCTGGTGGTATTCGTCAGATGAAAGATTTTGATTTATCTAAAATCGATGGTACATACACATTTCATTGCGCATACAAAAGTAAAGATGGTGGAAAAAATGAAGTATGCTTGTTTCATCAAGATGGAAAAGAAACATGGGTTACTCTTCCTGCTGCAACAGATGGAGAATGGAAAGAGTTTGAAATGCCTATGAGTACTATCATATCTAACGGTTGGAATTTCAATATTCCTTATGTGTTTTCTGGCGAAGGACGTTATTCTCTTGGTTTCAGAAGTTCACCTGCTAACACTCATTTGAATTTGGATGCAGTATTTATCTATAAAAAATAGAATAATAAAAAATTATACGAAAGTGTAGATGTATCTACACTTTCGTATATAACGATAAAAGTATGAGAGATTTTATGCAGATATTTTTATACTCTATGTTTTTACTTCTAGGAGTTAATTCATGTAAAGAAACCAAACCCGAAAGTGAAATTCCTATTGCTGCTATGGCAATAAAACCCTCGTCGGTTGAAATGAATATTGACGAAACGCAGACACTAACTATTCGAGTTGTTCCTGAAGGTGCATCCGGTACTTTTCTGTGGGAATCATCTAACGAGAAAGTAGCTGTTGTTGATAATGGAAAAGTAACTGCTATAGCATATGGAAAGACAAAAATTAGAGTTATTGATGCTCTCACTTTGGTCGAGGCAGAATGTGATGTGATGGTAAACGAAGCTAAACGAGAATATAATCTTGTTTGGTCTGACGAATTTGAAACCTCAGTTATTGATACAGACAAATGGGGTTATGATGTTGGAGGCGCCGGATGGGGAAATCAAGAAGCGCAATATTACACAGACAGAATAGATAACTCTCGCATTGAAAATGGCTGTTTGGTTATTGAAGCAAAAAAAGAAAATTATCAAGGTAATTCATACACATCTGCACGCTTATTAACTAAAAACAAAATATTTTTTACTTATGGAAAAGTAGAAGCGCGTATTAGTCTTCCTTCAGGAAAAGGTACATGGCCTGCGTTTTGGATGATGCCCAACAACAGCGAATATGGCACATGGCCTCGAAGCGGCGAAATTGATATTATGGAGCACGAAGGTGGACAACCTACTATGATATCACATGCAGTACATACGCAACAAGCCAATGCTGGAAGAGCTTGGAGCAGCAAAGGATACTACGAAAACGTTGAAAATGCTTTTCACACTTACGCTGTAGAATGGATTAATGATTACAATAATGGAAATGACGCGTTGATTTTTTATGTTGATGGAGGTCAAACGGCAATTAATAATCAAGGGAATCATGCAACAAGTACTTATGCTGATTGGCCCTTCGACAAAGACTTTTATATTATATTGAATTTAGCATTAGGAGGTTCATGGGGAGGAACAATTGACGATTCCATTTTTGCTGATAAAGTATTGATGAAGATTGATTATGTACGAGTTTATGAGTTAAAATAGTCTTTTTATAGACTGAAAAAAACTGACACGATAGAATAATTTAGTAATGAAAAAAAAATCATTAATAATACTGCTTCTCTTTTTTTGTTTTGTCAAAAATACATCTGCGCAAACTTCTTCTGACACACAACATTCTTCTATTG
>DAIOHI010000066.1:0-6611 GCA_036744815.1 Paludibacteraceae bacterium | reverse complement strand
TTATCAGCTTGTTTGGCAAGATGTTTTTGATGGAAATAAATTGAATACCAACAATTGGGAAATCGAAATAAATGGCGATGGCGGAGGAAACAATGAATTGCAGTATTATAAGAAAGAGAACATCAGCATAGGAAAAGAACCAATAAGCGGAGAAAACTGCTTAATTATAACAGGCAAAAAAGAAAATTTTTCTGGAAAAACGAGTACTTCTGGACGACTCAAAACTTTAGGAAAAATGTCTTTCAAATACGGGAAAATAGAGGCGCGAATCAAAATGCCCAAAACTGCCAATGGACTATGGCCTGCGTTTTGGATGATGGGAGCGGATTTCCCACAAGTTGGATGGCCTAAATGTGGTGAAATTGATATTATGGAATTTGGACATGTGGATGGTATAAGTGCCGGAACACAAGATCGTTACTTGATCGGCGCATGTCATTGGGGGGAAGCTTGGACGCCACAAGGACATCCAAATTATGCTACCAATACAACCGTTTCGTATAATGTGCAGGACGATTTCCATACATTCACATTGATTTGGGATGAAAACGCTATGAAAATGTACATTGATATGGATCGATATCCTGACAATGCTCCATATTTTGAGATGAACATAAAAGGGAAAGATGAAGCAAATAATGTTGGACGTTATTTTCATAAACCAAATTTTGTCTTATTAAATTTAGCCATTGGAGGAAATTTTACAGGAATTTGGGACATTAATAATGTAACTGCTCTAAATGCTTCAAACAACTACGAAGCTAAAATGTATGTAGATTATGTAAAAGTGTATCAAAAAGGAGATGCAAATGAAGAATATCATGGTCCCGAATTGAGCGCATCGCTAAAGGAAACTATCCTTGAAAAGGAATATAAAATCTA
The DNA here is from genome assembly GCA_036744815.1 of Paludibacteraceae bacterium. Taxonomy (GTDB): domain Bacteria; phylum Bacteroidota; class Bacteroidia; order Bacteroidales; family Paludibacteraceae; genus H1. The sequence continues at coordinate 5,729 of DAIOHI010000066.1, read as the reverse complement.
TCCAAATCCAAGCTTTAATAAAGTGAAGATTGAAGGACCGGAAGTGCCCTTATCTATAACTGTTTATACTGAGAGTGGAAAAGAGATCATGAAATTTGAAAATATTGATGAGATTGATGTTTCGATGCTCGTTACTGGAAATTATTTATTAAATATTGTTTCATCCAAAATAACAGAATATCATTTATTAATTAAACAATAAAATATTTTTATTATTAACACTCAATTAAATTTTATTATCATGAAAAAAATTACCTTAAAAATGCAAAGTACAATAAAAACTTTGCTATGTCTATCGTTCTTATTTTCTTCTTTCGGAATGTTATCTGCTACAGATTATTGTCATACACCGATTGTATCTGCAGATGGAACAAAAACAATTTATCTGACAGCTCAGTCTTTAGGTGGCAACGAATACGAATTCAAAATTGAGTCAGATGAAGTTTTTGAAGCTGTTCAAGGAAGCAATCTTCATACTAATGTTGTAGGGCAAACTAATCCGGTATTTAATATAGGAGGAAGCCTTCAGCTTCAAGCGGATAATAAAACGCTTACTACTATTATTACATCCTCTGAAGCTCCTTTCAATTTGCATGGATTGTTTCTCGAAATAAAATATCCAGGTACAATATTTAAAAACTTCAACTTTACCAACGACATTAACTGGGCGGTTGAGTGTGGAAGTGTTGTACAAGACAATACCCCTCCAACGATGGGCGCGGCAAGTGTTGTTGGAAGTCCAACTTCTAGTTCAGTTGTATTGGCTTTAAACGCAACTGATGATATAACGAATCCGGTTACTCGATTTGTAGTAAATGATGTAGCCAATGGGCTTATAAATAAAGCTCTTACAATTGACGCTTTAGGTCATGCTACATTAACAGGGCTTCTTGCTTCTACTCCTTATAATCTTACAATTACAGCAAAAGATGCTGCTGGAAATGTTTCTACAAATTCAGCTGCTTTAAATTTTACAACAAAGGCTTTTGTTAGCCAATGTTCAGGCTCAAAAGGACATTTTGCTGCAGGTGCTCCGATGAAAATCAATTATGAAATTAAATACATAGGAACAGATGTAGTATATACAATAACTCCTTATGAAGCGGGTAAAAAAATTACTTTTGCTGAAGTGCAAACAACAGTGCCTGGTAATTACCTTATGACTATTGCAGATGATGAACTTTCTGCTACATATACACATTCAGGTCTTGCATTGAACACACAGGTCGGAATCAGATTTTTATATGCCGTAACCGATATGCCTGGAAATGAAATGACTGCAGAGGCTTTGAACTTGTCAGATGCAAATGTAATTGTATATGCTGTAGGTGATTGTGCTGAGATAAATGGAGATACAGAAGCTCCGGTTATGGTTTCTGCTAGTATCGTTGATGTTCCTACACATAATTCGGTTACTTTAGAACTAAGCGCAACAGACAATGTTACAAATCCGGTTAAAAAATTTATTGTAAACGATGCGACAAATGCTTTGAACAATATAGAAGTTACAGTAGATGCATCAGACCATGCTGTTTTAGGCGGACTGATTCCGGAAACAACTTATAATCTTACAATTACTGCAAAAGATGCGGCAGGAAATATTTCGGCAAATTCTGTTTCGGTGAGTAGTTTCACAACAACAGCGAGCCCTGTATCGGCATGTACAGGTTCAAGAGGACATTTTGCAGATGGTTCTCCACTTAAAATTAATTATGAAATTAAATATATAGGAACAAATGTAATTTACACAATTACTCCTTATGAAGCTGGTAAAGAAATTACTGGAGCAGAAGTGCAAACAACATTAGGTAATTATCCCATGGTTATTGCTGGCGATAAACTGTCTGCTACATATACACATTCAGGTCTTGCCTTGGGCATACAAGTAGGAATCAGATTTTTGTATGCTGTAACAGACATGCCTGGAAATGAAATGACTTCACAAGATGTTTCTCTTACAGATGCCAAAATCATTAAATATGTGGTAGGAGACTGTTTTGATACAGAAACAAGTACTTTGGATAAAAAAACGGAAGAAATTATTTGCTTTCCAAGTATTGTTTCTACCGAAGTTCAAATAAAATCTCCAGTAAAAATACAAACGGTGAAAGTGTATAATACCTCTGGACAAAGAATGAAAGATGTTTTTGTTAATGACTTTTCAAAGAACATTGATGTTCAAGACTTGACAAGTGGATATTATATGTTTTTCATAACAGATGTAAATGGAAATACAACTGCAAGGAAAATCATAAAGAAATAAAAAACAACACACGATCTTGCCTGGTTTTTCAAATCGGGTGAGGTCGTTTTTTTATTGCATTTACGACAAAACTTATATTACCATATTATAAATCGATTTTTACTCTTACTTAATCCTAAAAAACATATCTATAATTGTTTTTATGAATAAAATGCTAAAACAAATAGTGTCTTTTGCTGTTTTTATGTTAACATGCATTTCGGCAAATGCGCAAATAATTCCGGTTGGTAGCGGAAGTTATACTACAACTTTTCCAGGGACGGATGCTGCCGGACGAAATTCTTATCCTTCAGGAGAACCTCAATTAAGTGGCAATGCTTTAGGAAAACCTGTGCCGACTAATGATTGGTGGTCAAAATTGATCAAGGAAAATCATGCCGATAATCTATTTACTTATCCTTATACATTAAAAACGATTAACAACGGTTTGGTTGTAAGTTACATTCCCACAGGAGTTATCGACGATTTGCTTCCAATAACAGTTGGAGTATCGGGCTTATCAGCATCAAAAGCAACAGTTTCCGATTATTCGGATTGGACAGTTACGATGAATTGGAAAGATGAAAATCATGAATTTGAAGCTACTGCCGGAATTGCTATGCCATTTCTTTATTTTACAAAAAAAACTACGGATGAAGTACGAATAGTCGTTACATCAGGCAATGTTACTATTCAGCAAGAAATATTGATTATCGACAAAGCTAAAAATGGAGCAAGTTTTGTTGTTTATGCTCCCGAAGGAAGTACATGGACGCAGAATAGTGGTGTTTACACATCTACATTGAATGGAAAAAACTATTGGTCGATGGCATTCGTTCCTTTGACAAAAAGCGCGAAAACTATTGCTGAAGAATATAAAAAATATGCCTATGTTTTTCCTGTAAATACAACAGCAACTTGGAATTACGAAGAATCTTCATCAACACTTCGTACCGATTTCAACATACAAACCGAAGTAAAAGAGGGGACAAACAACAAAATGTTAATAGGCTTACTTCCTCACCAATGGGCACATCTCGTGCCCAACTCGCCACAACCAGATAGGCATTCTTATCAATCCATACGAGGAGAAATAAAAACGATGGAAGCCAACAGCTTCAGCGTAGAAAATAAATTTCATGGAATTTTGCCTACATTGCCTTATTTGGATGTTTATTCTTCGGAGTTTGACATTGCAGCTTTGCAGTCCAAAATTGCAGCTTTAGAAAACGAAACGTTATCGGATTGGACGGATTCTTATAATGAAGGACAGGTTATGAATCGTTTGGTGCAGACGGCAAGAATTGCAAATGAAATCGGGAATATTGATGCTCGAAATAAAATATTGGCAATAATAAAAGAGCGTTTGGAAGATTGGCTGAAAGCAGAATCTGGAGAAAAAGCTTTTCTTTTTTATTACAATTCAACATGGTCGGCTTTGTTGGGGTATCCAGCCGGACATGGACAAGATAGTAATTTGAACGACCATCATTTTCATTGGGGATATTTTATACATGCAGCTGCATTTGTCGAACAATTTCAACCCGGTTGGGCTTTGCAATGGGGCGACATGATAAACTTGCTGATTCGCGATTGTGCTGGAACAGACAGAAATGACAACATGTTTCCTTTCCTGCGAAATTTCAGTCCTTATGCCGGACATGCTTGGGCAAATGGTTTTGCAACTTTCCCACAAGGAAATGATCAGGAATCGACTTCCGAAAGTATGCAGTTCAATTCGGCATTAATTCATTGGGGAAGCATCACAAACAATAAAACCATCCGCGATTTAGGGATTTATTTATATACGACAGAAAAAACAGCTATTGACGAATATTGGTTTGATGTTAACGAACGCAATTTTCCTGCATCGCAACAGTACGCATTGGTTTCTCGCGTTTGGGGAAACAGTATTGATAACGGAACTTTTTGGACTACGGACATTGCCGCATCTTATGGTATAGAACTTTACCCGATACATGGCGGTTCGTTATATTTAGGGCATAATGTGGATTATGCAACTAAACTTTGGAGTGAAATAGAGCGCAATACAGGAATTCTACAAAACCAAGCTAACGATAATCTTTGGCACGATATTATGTGGCAATTTTTGTCCTTTACCAACCCCGAAAAAGCTATTTCATTGTACAACTCTTATCCTAATCGTTCACTTAAATTCGGAGTTTCCGATGCGCAGACTTATCATTGGATTCACAGCATGAATATACTGGGAGAAGTAGATGCAGAGCTTACAGCAGATTATCCGATTGCGGCAGCATTCAATAAAAACGGCTTAATTACTTACGTTGCGCATAATTATTCAAACACTCAAAAAACGCTTACTTTCTCGAACGGATTTACATTGAATGTTCCGGCAGGAAAGATGGCTTTTGCTAGAGAAGCTAATCCACTTCCGATTGTTTCTATTGCATCACCTTCGAATAACAGCAAATTCGCGCCTTCGGAATCCGTAATAATCGAAGCTTCTGTTATCGATTATAATAACGAAGGAATTGAAAAAGTTGACTTTTATGCAAACGACAATTTTATTGGAAGTGATAATTTTGCGCCTTACGCTATAACATGGATTCCTGCTATTGGTACATACTCTCTTTTAGCAAAAGCTACACATTCATCCGGAAAAGTAGGTAGTTCAAAATCAGTAACTATTTTTGTTTCGGAAACGAAAACCTGTTCTCAAACTTCTTCGGAAGCATCGCAAGGCAGTTTTTCGCAAGGATATAAAGTTGAATTCGAAACTCAAGGAAATGATGTAACTATATCTTTTGAATTGTTGGATACTGATAAAAGTGGTCTTGTCGCATATCTTTGGAATGAAAGTCCTTTTTCGGAAAAACAAATGGCTAGTTCAGGTTCTCAAAAGTTTTCGATTACGCTTTCTGACCAAGTTTCAGGAAGTGTGCTTAGCCTAGCTTGCAAATTTGCATTTGCAGGAGGAATGTCTGTAACGAAATACTTTTCGTATAAAGTAGGAGATAGTTGTGGAGCATCTTCAACTTCCAGTGTTGGGATGTCTAGTGTCAAGGTTTATCCAAATCCTGTAGCCGACTATTTGTACCTAAATGGAGTTTCAGAATCCGATTTCATAATTTTATTGGATGCGCAAGGAAAAGAATTGCATAGACAAACTGGTAGCGAAGCCGTATCTATGAAGCCATACAACAGCGGCATGTATTTCATTAAAATACGCAATTCTGAAGGATTGCATTGCGTAAGAAAAATCGTAAAAAAATAGTGTATCAGAAATCCTGTTTAATAGCAAGATTTTTACTTTTCAAATTTTTATTAAACCTAGATTTCAAGAAGAAAAGAAACTCCCTGAAATCTAGGTTTAATAAATTATCAATGAAACAAAATACTAGAAATGAAATCTTATATAAACAATCGAATTACTCCTTTTGTTTATAGTCGATTAGCTATAAATAGGTATAAATTCGCAATTTTTAAGATAAAATATGCCTATTTA
>DAIOHI010000065.1:0-9881 GCA_036744815.1 Paludibacteraceae bacterium | reverse complement strand
TATCGGATTGACTTCTTTTTTATTCGTCGGTGTAATTAATTTGCAAGCGCATTACCAAACAATGTCGTCAAAAAAAATAGTGGTTTATGCCGGACAGAAAAACACCCATGTAAGTTTTATAAATGGATATAAAAATTATGTGTTTTCGACCGACTCGACAGAAATTCAACATATTGCTACCGCTTTTTGGCAAAACAACAAACTTTCGCAAGCTCAATATTTAAACGAAAATAATTGGTTTTCGGATGGATTCGCCTACTTTGCTAATAAACGAATACTCATTTTACACGATGATTTATTGAAAGGAAAAACAATAAATCGAGCTTTAGAATTGGATTATCTGATAATTGGGCGCGATGTGAAACCGCGGATGGAGCAGATTCTCACTTGCATAAAACCTCAAACGGTTATCATTGACAAAGGCGTTTCGGAATGGTACACAAATCACATTAAGCAAAATTGCGAAAAAAATGGAATAAATTGTTATTCGATAGCTGAAAGTGGAGCTTTTATTGCAGAACTATGAACAAAATTTTTATTTATTCGCCCTTAATAAAACGGCTACTTTACTGTTTCCTGCAATAATTTGAGGATAGACAACATACAAAGAATCATTTTTTATCGCATCGAAAAACATCAATTCCTGATTCCTTGTAACACTAAATAAAACGAAAGCATCCGATTCATCTTTTCTCCAATTGGTTTGATGCATATCAATCGAATCACCACAAGATTCTAAAAACAGATTCTTATCAAAATTAAAATTCATATAATGATTTTGAGGATAATCAAGCGTATGCGACCAACAAGTCCAAGTTGAAATAGAATAAACCTTCCATTCGCCTTGCACTGCTTTTTCTACTATTGATAATGCTTGCTTTTTTAGTTCTATATTACGAGGTTCTGTATCAATATTTTTATCTTCTTTGCAAGCAAAACATCCTACAAAAACTAATAATAAGATTGATAAATTTTTCAAGTTTTTTTTCATATAAGATTTTTGTGATTTCGATTATTATAAGATTCGACAGTTTAAGCTTTTAATATAGACGGAATTTAGAATGAAAATCTTGCACGAAGAAAAGAATATCCCTTTACAAAAAGGAATCATATTCGTGCTTTCATATTCAAGTTGACTTCTATTCTTTCTCCATCATTCCGTAAAAGAACGATCTTAAGAGGTCGCGAGGATGGTCGCTCCAAAATTCCTCTCACTTGAGATAATGTAAGTGAAAAAACTTTTTCTCTGTTTATTTCAATAATGCTATCACCAACCCGAATTCCGGCTTCTTCCGCAGGAGAACCTTCCCATACGCTTACAACTCGGTAATGAGGCAAATTTTGAATAATTTGCACAATTTCCATTCCTGCCACATTGTATGTAAACGATTTGGAAAAATAGCTGTTTGGTTTTAAATACAAAATACTCCGTTTGACATCAAAATACAGATTAAAACGTCGTAAAAGACTGCTTCCTACAGTTCCATCACGATCTCCATCAAGTAAAATTCCACTTATTGCTATTGAATCAGGAAAAGCAATTGTTGTGTTTTTGAAACAAAAATTACCTAAGCATAATTTGGGAAATCGAGATAACTTTCCGCTTATTTCTCCGCTAAAACCCTCTCCTAATCTTCCATAAATATTTTTATCGGGAACAGAAAGTGCGTCTTCGGTAAATGTTTGAAACCAAGCGTTCAATCTGGCTCCTGTATCTATAAGTACTTTTGATTTTCGACAATAATTATTTGCATCAGAAATCAATAAATCGACAAATATTTTTTGATTTATAATATCCAAAGGAACAGGAGTATATTTTTTAGGAGCAACGAACATATCTGATTCGTAAAAACGAATTCTACGAGTTGTATAATCTATCTGTACAACATGATTTTCAAAAAAATCAAAACCCAACAATCCGTTTACTTTAGTTCCTGTTTGCCGGCTAAGATTCAAAACATCACTTTCCAACACATACACGGTTCGAGAAGGCATTTTCAATCTCCCAACTTGTATCTGGTTATTGTTGCTTACGAAAGCAAACAACGATTTTCCGTAACCAAGCCCAAGCATTTCGCGTCTTTCTACATATTCGAAAGAAATGCTGTCGTTTTCGGAAAGCTCCGTAATAATCGTTCGTCGCACACCGGTGTCAAGGATAAAACTTAAAGGCGGATTATTGTTTATGCTGGCTTTTACAATTATGTAGTCGCCCACCAGCTCAAAAGGAAGGCTGGCAATCGGTTTTTGACTAAGCAACAGAAAAGAGTTGCTGTTTATTAACAAGAACAAAGAAGCTATGAGGAAAAGCTTTTTCATTTTTTTGTGACTTTTTCATTTTGCGAATTTACAATTTTTCCTTTATATGCAAACATTTTTATGTAAGTTTGCGCAGCAAAAAATAATTTTCAACCTATGGAAACTCAAGTAGTTTTAATTACAGGTGCTAGTGCCGGAATCGGTTTTTCTTTAGCGAATATTTTGATGAAAAAAGGCATGATCGTTTATGCTGCTTCGCGAAGGGGCGGAGAAAATATAAGCGACACGGAGAGCGGAGGAAAAATTATTTCGTTGAAAATGGATGTAAACAACGAAGAAGAAATAGCTTCGAGTGTTGATAAAATTATATCCGAAAACGGTCGTTTGGATGCGATTGTTTGTAATGCCGGAAACGGAATTTCGGGCTCGATCGAAGACACATCATCCGAAGAAGTAAAATACCAATTCGAAACCAATTTTTTTGGTGCCGTAAAATGTATTCAAGCTTGTTTGCCTCAATTTCGTAAGCAAGCTTATGGAAAAATCATGCTGACGTCCTCCGTTGCGGGCGTTGTTCCCATTCCTTATCAGGCATTTTATTCGGCAAGCAAATCGGCGCTTATTACTTTCATGAACGCGCTTTCGCTCGAAGTAAAACCTTTCGGAATCCAGTGTTGTTCGGTTCTTCCCGGCGATACGAAAACGGAATTTACCGCCGCCCGAAAATATGCTGAAAAATCTCAAAAAACCGAATCGGCTTATTACGAAACATTAAAAAAATCAATTGGACGAATGGAGCGTGATGAACAAAATGGAATGTCGCCCGAAGCCGTCGCAAAAGTTATGGCACGACAATTGACTAGACGAAAAATGAAATTACAAATCGTTCCGGGATTTCAATATAAAGTGATTTGTTTGCTTTTCGGATGGCTCCCTTTGCGATTTAAACTTTGGATAATTGCTTTATTGTATGCGTAAATAAACCCAAAGATTTTTTCTCTTTTTTTTATATAACATCTTTTTTCTAAAAAATGGCTTCTTTCAAATCATGGATTTCGGCACTGCGCCCTCGAACACTTTTCTTAGCTGCCGCAACTGCTTTATGCGGAAACGCTCTTGCTTATAGCAGCGGACAATTTAGTTCTATCGTTTTTGTTCTCACTTTATCTCTCGCGTTGATGCTTCAGCTGCTCTCCAATCTGGCTAACGACCTGGGTGACTTCGAACACGGAACGGATGTTACCGGAAATAGAGTTGGTCCCGAACGAGCCCTACAAAGCGGATCCATTAGTTCCGACGAGATGAAACACGCCATCTATATTTCCACCGCTCTTTGTGCAATTATCGGTTTATTGTTGGTTTATATTGCTCTCGAATTTATGAATATTGCCTATATTCTCGGTTTTCTTCTTCTCGGTTTGGCTTCCATTATTGCCGCCACGAGATATACTTCGGGAAAAAATCCTTATGGATACAATGGTTGGGGCGATCTTTTTTCCTTCTTCTTTTTTGGTCCGGTTGCCGTTATTGGAACTTATTTTTTGAATACGCATCAAGTTGATTTTCGTCCTTTTTTGCCTGCTTTCGGCTTAGGCTTATTGACAGCATCTGTACTTAATGTAAATAATATGCGCGATTTGGAGAACGATAAAGCGTCGAACAAAATAACCATTCCCGTGCGTATTGGTTTTTCGAAAGCGAAACAATATCATTCTTTGCTTACCTTCGGAGCGTTGCTTTGTTTTGTTGCTTACAGCATAATATACAGCGAAAATTACTGGCAGAATTTATACATGATTTCTTTTCTTCTTTTTATAAAAATCATTATTGACATCAACAAAACTAAAGATAAAAGCAAATTAGATCCTTATTTAAAACACACATCTTTAGCTACTTTCATTCTTTCGCTGGCATTTTCCATTTGCATTAGTTTATAATTTATCCAGCAATCAACAACAGCTCCTTTTTATCTGTTGAAAACTGTTCATAATTTCATTATAAAAAATAATATTTCAATTTGCAAAAACGCAGTTTGAAGTAGTATATCAAATATTTTTAGTTGTCAAAAAATTTAAGCCTATTTTTTCAAATAACTTTTTAACCTCTAATTGATGCTTATTAATAATACAAATCGCAAAAACTTTCTAACTTTGCTGATATTAACAAGCTGTTGATAATATCGGCAATTTGCTATTTTTCAAATATTTGATTTTTCTCCTTTTGTTCAAAACAAACAATCAATATTTAATAACGGAAAATGCAAATAAATTCAATTGATTTTTTCAGCATTATCAACAGCCTATTATCATCAACATAAAGTTTTTTTAAAAAGAAAATATTTTAAATATTAATGTTGATTTGAAAACTCCTTACAATGGAAACAGAAAAAGTTTTACAGATAAAGCTGTAGATAATTAAAAAAGCTGATTACTAAATAATTTATTTAAGCGATACTAACCTATGAATAAATTGGAATTAATAAACGAAATCAATCGTCTGAAAAAAGAAAAAAATGCCGTTGTAATGGCGCATTATTATCAGATGGGTGACATACAAGATATTGCAGATTTTATTGGCGATAGTCTTGCTTTGGCGCAACAAGCTACAAAAACCGATGCAGATATAATTGTGCTTTGCGGTGTTCATTTTATGGGCGAAACGGCTAAAATACTGAATCCTTCAAAAAAAGTATTGATTCCTGATTTTGCTGCCGGTTGTTCCTTGGCTGATAGTTGTCCTGCCGATGAATTCGAGAAATTTGTAAAAGCGCATCCCGATCATACGGTTATTTCTTACGTAAATACTACTGCTGCGGTAAAAGCTCTTACGGATGTGGTGGTAACATCAACTAATGCAAAAAAAATCGTGGATCAGTTTCCGAAAGATGCTAAATTGATTTTTGGTCCCGATCGTAATTTGGGCGATTATATTAATAGCGTTACCGGACGTTCTATGTTGCTTTGGGATGGAGCTTGTCATGTACATGAACAATTTTCGATAGAAAAGCTTGTAAAATTGAAAGAAGAACATCCGGATGCTTTGATTATTGCGCATCCTGAGTGTAAAAAACATATTTTGATGATGGCTGATTTTATAGGTTCTACTCAAGCATTGTTGAATTTTACAACGAGTTCGGATAAAAAGAAATTTTTAGTAGCTACCGAATCGGGAATTTTACATCAGATGGAAAAGAAAAATCCGGATAAAGAATTTATTCCTGTTCCACCAAACGATAGTACTTGCGCTTGTAACGAATGTAATTTTATGCGCTTGAATACTCTTGAAAAATTATATAATTGTTTATTGAAGGAATATCCTGAAATACTTATTGAAGAAGAATTGCAAAAAAAAGCAGTAAAACCAATTCTTCGTATGTTAGAAATGAGTTAGAAATAATATTTTATGAATCTGCTTAACTATTTTAAAAATGAAAATATAAGAAGAAATATATTAGTTAATTCTATTTTATTTCTTCTTATATTAATTCCTAATTTGTTGTATTGTTTTTATTCTCCAGAAGTAGCAGGAAAAGGTATTTTTAATATATCTTTTTTTATTCTTCTTGTATTATCTGTATATTTTATTCCTTTCATTTTTTTACCTTTCAGATTTTGTTTTATCCTTTTTTTTCCTCTTTTTCTTTTAAGTTTTTTGGAGTATTATCATATAATAACTTTTAATACAACATTGAACGAAAGTTCTTTAGCAACCATATTAGGAACAAATATAACAGAGGCAAAAGAATTGATTTCTTCTTTATCAATTTGGATTATTATATTAATAATTACAACGTTATTATATTTTATTCTTTGTTTTAATAAGCATACGAAGCGTAAATTAACAGCCAAAACTCGAAAATATATTTTATTTTTTTCATTGATAATTACTTTATTCAATTTTTCTTACAACTTTTTTTATCATTTTGGAAGTCAAGTAACTTTTAAATATGATTTAGATTTAGTGATAGATACTTTTTTTATGAAGTATAAAAAGATATATCCTTTTTCAATTATAGAGAAATCTATAAAAATTTTAGATAAAAAGAAATATGAATCTCAAGCTATTGATTTTAAATTCAATGTTGTTTCGCTAGAAAATACAGAAAAAAGAACCATTTTTATTTTAGTTATTGGTGAATCATCGCGCTACGTAAATTGGCAATTATGTGGATATGAGCGAGAAACTTCTCCTTATTTAATGTCGTTGAATAATATATATTCTTTTTCAGATTATTACAGTTCATCGAATACAACGATAGCAAGTGTTCCTTTTCTTTATATGCGCGGAACACCATTGAATCAGGAAAAAAATTATCAGGAAAAATCTTTTGCTTCGTTTTATAAAGAATTGGATTATAAAACTTTTTTAATAAATAATCAAATTCTTTATAATGAAGGAATTTTACTTAGAGTGCAAAATGAATTTGATACATATTATAATTTATTAGAAAAATATGCTGGTTCCGAAGGATATGACGAAAATATATTTCCAACATTGAATAATGTACTGAAGAGTGATTTTGATAAAAAATTAATAGTTATACATACGGCAGGAAGTCATTTTAGATATAATACAAAATATCCTGCTGAATTTGAAAAATTTACACCTTGCAAACAGTCAAAATCAAAGAATAATAAAAAAGAGAAATTTTTGAGAATTACAAAAGCAGATAAACAGTTATATATAAATGAATATGATAATAGCATTTTATATAATGATTATATTTTATGGAATATTATATCTAAAGTAGATAGTTTGGATACAGATGCAGTTGTAATGTTTACGAGCGATCATGGACAGAATTTTTTTGATGATTCAGATACTAATATGTGCCATGGTTCTCCTCTGCCTTATAAATCGGAATTTCATGTGCCTTTTTTCATGTGGTTTTCCGATGAATATATTGCCAATAATAAAGATAAAGTAGAAAATGCAGTGAAAAATAAAGATAAAAGGCTAACTTCGGAAAATCTTTTTTATACCTTGATAAATTTATCAGATGTAGATTTTGAAACTAACGATTTATCAAAAAGTATTATGTCCGATATATTTAAGCAAGATTCTGTGCGAAGGGTACTTTGTCCTTCGGGCGTTTACGATTTTAATTGACAAACAATATTTCAATGCAAAAATTAGGAACTTACGAATTTAATATAGACGCTTATTCAACCGATTTCAGAGGAAAAGCGACACTTCCCTTAATGAGTAGCTTTTTACTTCAAGTAGCTACAAAACATGCCGAAGAACGTGGTTTTGGCTATTCGTATATGAGCGAACGAAATATAGCATGGGTATTTTCACGTTTGATGATAGAAATTTACGAATATCCTTACAATGATGTAAAAATTAAAGTAAATACTTGGGTTTCGGATACAAATAAATTTTTTTCGGAACGTTCGTTTTCGATAGAAAATGAAGAAGGAAAAATCATTGGTTATGCTCGAAGTCTTTGGGCGGCAATTGATATATCGACACGCCGACCAACCAACATTTTAGAATTACAAGGTTTGGGAGATTTTAAATTAGATCATCCTTGTCCGATCGATGGAATGAAAAAAATTCTCGCTTTAAAAGACGAAGAACCTGTTGGTAAATTTACCGTTCGCTACAGCGATATTGATATAAATAATCATTTGAATAGCGTTAAGTATATTGAACATTTTGTGGATATGTTTGATGTGGAAATGTTTAAAAATAAAGATATTCAACGTTTTGAAATTAGTTTTCAGCACGAAGCACATTTTGGCGAACGCCTTAAATTATATAAAAAAGAAGAAGCCGACGGAATCTTTACCTTGGAAATGCGTTCGAATGAAGCAAGCGTTAGTTTAGCTCGAGTAACTTGGAAATAAATAAGTCCCTTCAAAACCTCTCCAAAAGGGAGGCTTTTCAAATTGAACATAGTTATATATAAAATTAATATAAGTAGTATAATGAAAAAAAAATTCTATTTAATTCTAGTGTCTTTCGTTGTTTTATTGTCATCTTGTAATTGTAAAAAATCGGATTGCGACAAACAAAGCGATGATGCTTGTTGTAAAAAAGAAGCTGTTGCTGAAAAAACCGGAAAAGAAGTGAAAGTTGTGGTTACAATGAAATTAAAAGCGGATAAACAAGAGCAGTTTTTAGCTGCCTTTCGTAAAATGGCAGACGAAACACGTAAAGAAAAAGGCTGTATTTATTACGATTTGCATCAGGATGCAAAAGATTCGCTTGCTTATGTATTGTTAGAAAATTGGGCTACACAAGAAGATTTGGATGCACACGGACAAACCGAGCACATGAAAGTTTATAGAGAAGAAGCCGCTGATACTCGCGAAAGCGGATCGGCATATTTTGTAAAACAAGTTTATTAAAAAACCAGCAATGAAAAACAAAAAAGCTAAAACTTTTAAATACATTGCTTTGGTTGCTGCTGTGGCAGCCGCTACTTTGGTTGTACTTTTAGTACTTTTTTGGTCGTTAACAGCAAGGTTTTGATTACTGTAGATTAGCTTTTGCTTTATGCGCCGGAACGATTTTAAACAATTTATCGTTTCGGCGTATTAATTCAGTGGTTTTCATTGAAAAATAAGTACCTTTTTCTACCCTTTCAACAGGTTGCAGCTCTACACGTATTTCTTTTACCACATCTTCGTAAGCGCCGGTTGTTTCGCCGGTAATCAATATTTCATCACCAACGGAAAGCGATTGTGTTTCGAGCAAAAATTCAGCAACACCTATTTTAGCAAAGTAATTGGTAACTTTTCCGATATATACTTTGCGGTGTGTAGCTTCCGATCCGTAATTTGCACTCCATTCGCCCAAGCGTTGACCGAGATAATAGCCGTTCCAAAAACCACGATTGAATACTTTTGCCAAACGAAGGTTCCATCCTTCTACTTTTTCTTCGTTAAATGTACCATCCAAATACGATTCAACAGCCTCTTTATAGCAGGAAACAACAGTTTTTACATATTCCGCACCACGAGCACGACCTTCTATTTTAAATACTCGAACGCCCGAATTTAGCATTGTATCAATAAATCCAATACTTTTCAAATCCTTTGGTGAAATGATGTATTCGTTGTCCACTTCAAGTTCTATTTCGCTGTCTTTATCTTTTACCACATAACCGCGACGACAAATCTGATTGCAAGCACCACGATTTGCGGACACATTTTTTTCGTGCAAGCTCAAATAACATTTCCCCGAAACAGCCATACAAAGTGCGCCGTGGCAAAACATTTCGATGCGGATCAGTTCACCGTTTCGTCCACGGATGTTTTCCGTAACAATAGAGTTGTGTATTTCCGCAACTTGTTCCATATTCAGTTCGCGAGCCAACACGACCACATCGGCAAATTGCGCATAAAACTTCAATGCTTCGGCGTTCGATATATTTAATTGGGTGGAAAGATGCACCTCCACGCCTATTTCGTTAGCATAAAGCATGGCGGCAACATCGGCGGCAATGATAGCAGAAACTTCCGATTCTTTTGCCACATCAATTATTTCGCGCATCAACGATAAGTCGCCGTCGTAAAGAATAGTATTTACCGTGAGGTAGCTTTTTACATCGTTTTCTTTACAAATACGAACGATTTCACGCAAATCATCGGTGGTGAAATTACTGCTCGATT
>DAIOHI010000064.1:0-9944 GCA_036744815.1 Paludibacteraceae bacterium | reverse complement strand
TCGATGTCGTAGCTTCGTGTTCCACAATGGCGCTATCGTTGTGTACTTCCATATAAGGGAAAGTGTGTGCTCCGCAACGGTCGCTCAGCAACATGCTGTCGCACTGCGAGAAATTACGTGCATTCTCAGCATTTTTACCTACATGCACCAAGCCGCGATAACTATTTTGGCTCTTTCCTGCCGAAATCCCTTTCGACAAAATATGACTACTGGTATTTTTACCGATATGAATCATTTTTGTTCCCGTATCGGCTTGTTGATGGTGGTTGGTTACCGCAACGGAATAAAATTCTGCCGACGAATTATCGCCACGCAAAATACAGCTTGGATATTTCCAGGTAATAGCCGAACCGGTTTCGACCTGCGTCCACGAAATGCGCGAACTTTTCCCTTTGCAAATACCGCGTTTGGTTACAAAGTTGTAAATACCTCCACGTCCTTCTTTATCGCCCGGATACCAGTTCTGAACCGTAGAATATTTTACTTCCGCATTGTTCATCGCAATGATTTCGACAATAGCGGCATGCAATTGGTTTTCGTCGCGCATAGGAGCGGTGCAGCCTTCGAGGTAAGACACGTAGCTGTCGTCGTCGGCAACAATAAGCGTGCGCTCGAACTGCCCCGTGTTTATAGCGTTGATGCGGAAATAGGTGGATAATTCCATCGGGCAGCGAACACCTTTGGGGATGTAGCAAAACGAGCCATCGGTAAACACCGCGCTGTTCAACGCTGCGAAAAAGTTGTCGTTGTAAGGAACCACCGTTCCCATATATTTCTTTACCAGATCGGGATATTCCTGCACGGCTTCGGAGAAGGAGCAGAAAATAATACCGCGCTCGGCTAATTCTTTTTTGAAAGTCGTTTTCACCGAAACGCTATCCATTACCGCGTCCACAGCTACGCCCGAAAGTATTTTTTGCTCTTCGAGCGGAATGCCCAATTTATCAAAAGTCTTCAGCAATTCGGGATCCACTTCATCCAAGCTGTTTAAGGCTTTTTTACGCGGAGCGGCATAGTAGGAGATGCTTTGATAATCAATTTCGGGGATATTGAGATGTGCCCAATCGGGCATTTTCATCGTAAGCCAGTGGCGGTAAGATTTCAAGCGGAATTCCAAGAGCCATTCCGGTTCGTTTTTCTTTTGTGAAATCAGGCGGATAATGTCTTCGTTAAGACCGACAGGAGCTATGTCCATCTCCACATCGGTTGTAAATCCGTATTTATATTCGCTTTGCGTTACCTGATCCAGTATATCGTCTGACATGTTATGAGTTTACTATTTAAGCATTTATCATTTACAATTTCCCGTTTTTTGGGGAAAAGGAAGGCAAAAATACGAAAAAAGAGTATATTTTCCGCATCCGAAGCCTTTTTGATTGTTTGTGTATAACAGAATTTCTATCCTTTTTGTTCCGACACAAAGGCTTAAACAAAGCTTTTTTACAAAAAGGATGTATTTTTTCGGGAAGATTATCGGGTGTCATGTGCCGGAAGGAAATCTCCATGTGGAAATAAGGATTCTCCATGTGCCGACAGCAATTCTCCACATGCAAAAGACAATTCTCCAAGTGGAGGAAAGAATTCTCCACATGGAGACAATCAATCTCCATATAAAAAATGAAAAAACACCTTATATCTATGCTATTAAACATAAAATACTCGCTTGCTTTTTCCGTATATAAACAATATCTTTAACGAATTAATTTTTAAACCCTTAGCTTATGACAAAGAAAACATCTGCCATGCGCTTTAGCGAACTGCTAAGCAAGACTTCCATTATGGCTGACAACATTTTGTTGAATGCCGAAAAACTAAAAAAAGTAGGTATGGACGTTCCCACTGTTACGGGACGGATGAAAAGTAATGGCGAATCCGCTACCGAACTCGACAAAGAGCAGGAACGCCTCAAAGCACAGACAAGAGCAAAAACTGAAGAATTAGACGCCGTAACCGATGAAATGAGAACAGACTATGCTGAGGCAAAAAAGCTGATAAAAATAGCCGAGCCACAAGTAAACTGGATTGCCTACGGAATAGAAGACAAAAGATAAAAAACACAGAAGGTTTTAATAAAAAACAGAAAGCGGGATAGTCGAGTTTCCCGCTTTTTGTGTTTGATAAGACCAAACAGAATTGCTTTCCAATAACCAAAAATCCAACAGAAGATGTTATTTTACAAAGGAATTATAAGCATCTATTTTATTTAAGTGCCTAACAATGAAATTATATTTATTCAATTCCCTTGTTTTTCGTTGTGATTAATTTTTGCTGTTATTCTCATTGGTTTGCCTTGGCGAATAATATCAAGTACAACTATATCTCGTTTTCTAAACTCCTCCTCCAACTCGTATGATATATCTCCATAATGGATATCATTTAGCTTTACTATTTCGTCACCCTCTTGCAATCCGGCTTCTTTATAATAATTCCCCTTGTAATCAGCCACCTTGTTTACAATATATTTTCCTTTTGGCGTCTTCCGTGTAGAATAATGAAACCGTCTGTGCGTAGGATTGACAACTCGTTGAAAATTCTTTATGGGCTGTAATCCCAATTGTTTGTTTTTCATGTCGAAAAACACATTAAAACGCTTCAGAAAGTTAAGTCCAATTAGATACTTGGCTGTGACATTATCTCGATAATCATAGGTATATATACGCAATGAGTCAATTTTTAAATTGTCAAATAGTGTAGCATTTACTGTATAATATCTATGATAATTTTTCATAAACTTAGTCCATACAGCGCCATCTTTTTGGTTGAAAAAATCCAATTCCTCAGCAAGGTATTTTATTGCTATGTCATCCGGCATACCTGTATCTATAAAAAACGCTTGGTTGATAGTCAGTGTATCGTTTTCGGTAAATTTTATTTGCAATGGCATTTGCACATGGAACGGATTACTATGATATTGACTAACATCTGCGAAAGGAAGTATATATGTATTTTCAGGCATTTCAAAATTATCTGCCGTATGAATTTCCATATAGTTGTGTTCAAAATTTAGCTCCCATATATGTATGCTGTCATTATAAGGGATATTGAATCCTCCATCGATATCATTGTGCATGTAGTTTTTCCAATCCATTATTAACGCCCCGGAATATTCAATAGATGTAGTTCCTATTTTTAAACTGTTTTTTACATCATATATTAATGTAAGCCCTTGAGCGCTTCCCCAATTAGAACCGAGTTTTGTTGTATCAGGAATAGCTCCTGCAAATAAATGAGGGTGTGAAGCTAAAATGGAAATGTCTAAAACAGGCCGATGCAATGCGGCACCACCTCCTGAATCAAATGTTAAGTTTACGGATATACTATCATTCAATGCAACTGGTAAAACCATCTTCCTATCCTCCGGGTCAATCGTAAAATAAACCCGGTTTGAAGTATCGTTTTGCTTTGCACAACTACTGAATATATTCGTAAGAATAAATATCAATGTGTAAATTAAAATTTTGTTTTTCATGATAATAATTACATAATTGTCCTATTATCTCAGGATTAGGATTAATATATTGTACTATGTTGTCCCAAATTACAGAACGGACAATTCAATTTAAGAAGGTAGCTTTGCACCTGCTTCATAAAACAGGACCCACCTCAACAAACAAGTAATAATCACTATCGTTTGTTAGCAATTTTTGCAACCTGATGCTGCATTTTGTTTTAAATATCGGTATTTCATCGTTTTTAGTCTTGTAATTCTCTTGCAAGGATACGGTATTTATTGGTAAAACAATAAAATTTAGGAAATTATTGGATTTATTTATGCTTATATTTGTTGTTATTCTATTTATTAATAATTATTATCGGTAATTTCTCCTGCTTTACGATAAAACCTACTAAGTATTGTCAAATCTTCCTTGAACCTCTATCAAGTAAATTTATTTTCCAATAACCAAAAATCCAACAGAAGATGTTATATTTACGAAAAATATAATCATGAACAGATTCTTCGCTATTTTCTTGTTGCTTTGCTTCACCGCCACGGTATTACAATCTTCCGAACCAAGAAAAAACGCGATCCGAACCACATTTCTTTCCTTCGCCACCGGCTCGGCTAAGCTTTCTTACGAACGCAGCCTTACTTACCGTCATAGCGCCGAAATTACCGGAGGCGTTATCGGCTGGGGCTTCGACGGACAAGGGAATCGCCCCCGCGGAGGATTGTTACGCTATGCTCACAAGTTTTTCCTGAACTCCAAACCTGCTTTTCCGATGGATGGCTTTTACCTCAAACCCGAATTTGCTCTATCGAACTTCAATTACGACCAACAAAACGGAGCTGGACGTAAAAAATCAACTATGGGAGCCTTGATGGCTTGTGGCGGCTACCAATGGACTCGACGCCTGCTTAGCATCGACGGATTTGTAGGAGCCGGAGCTGCCGGAGGAAACGAAGTAGATACTTATTACGAACACGGTTTTATCCTTTGGGATTTTTTTGGAACACAACGCAAAAACATTGCTCTTACTTTTGGAGTTAAAGTGGGGGTGGCGTTTTAATAACGCCCTTTGCTTGGGAGATTATAGATCTTTTATCGTGGAAGCAGCAACAATACGATGTATGTAAACAACTTTACTGTGTACGCTGTAGATAATTGCCATCTTTTTGTAGTTGATGCGCCGAACGATAGCAGCATGACGGCTGTAATAACGCTGTGTTTGAACAAGGTAAGATTCAGGATTTCGGGAAAGAATTTTTATTGTATCAATAATTCCTTGTACATAACGATAAGCCGTCAAAGGTGCTTTGTAATCCCATACTATAGCTTGAAACAAATCATCCAAATCTTTTTTGGCTGTATCTGAATAAACTATTTGATAGCTATTCATAACTTAAACTTATAGTCGG
Organism: Paludibacteraceae bacterium; assembly: GCA_036744815.1. Lineage (GTDB taxonomy): Bacteria > Bacteroidota > Bacteroidia > Bacteroidales > Paludibacteraceae > H1. The sequence continues at coordinate 5,086 of DAIOHI010000064.1, read as the reverse complement.
TTCCGTAATGGTCATTAAATTTTTTTTCCACCTCCCTCCATACTTCTTCGTGCGTATACCATTGCTGCTCTGTTGTTTCGGGTGGAAGAGGATATTCTATCTTTACGGTTCTTTTATGTTTTTCGAGTTCACGTAAAATTTTCCGTCCGGTAGGGGTCGATATATCTATACGGGCTGTTACTTCATTGTTCATAATAATTGTCTCCTTTCCTTGCAAATATAAGAATTTTTTGTGTTCCCTATCTTGTTTCGCTTATTTTTAAAACGTTGTTTTTCGAGATGCTTTCATTATTTTTCGTACTTTTGTCCATAAATTTCTTATTTTATGGAAGGAGAATTGCCAAATCACTATGTGTATAGTCCAAATGTTATTGAATTTGTAACTGTCGCTGCCGAAACATGTTTGTTTTGGGAACGAATTCCGGAGTTTTCTCCAAAGGAATTTGTCGATAAATCAATAAAAATACTTCCTCTGCTCTATTTAAAAGCCTCTCTGCTCGAAATTCCCGAGCGCGAACTCGACGAGATTCCGGAGCGTTTTGTAACAGAGGACGACTATCAAATACTACGCGAAGAACTAGCCCATCTATTAGGAAAAGACGATAGTTATTTAGACGCTTTTCATCCCGATATGGCTTTCAGCGATACACCTATAGCTGCGTTTATTTCTGAAAATATAGCCGATATATATCAAGAATTGAAAGATTTTGCTGTCAGTTATCGTTTGGCACAAGAGGAACTTATGAACGATGCGCTTGTCGTTTGCCTCGAAACCTTCGGCGAACATTGGGGACGAAAACTCCTCAGCGCGCTTCAGGCTTTACATGCGATTCGTTTCAGCGAAGAATTTAAGGATAACGATGAAAATAACAACTCCGATTATCCGAAAATAGACCGCAATCAGTTCTTGAATTTTTTGAATGAAGATTGATTTTCTATGAATTTTAAAACAAAAATAACAAAGGAAGAAATTAACAATTTACCGATCGAAGTCTTTGATGGCAAAATAACCTTGGTTGAAGATGCTGAAAAAGTTACTGCCGCCATCGACGAACTTCGTAAACATCCGGTAGTTGGTATCGACACCGAAACACGCCCATCCTTCAGCAAAGGCGTTCATTACAAAGTCGCGCTTGTTCAAATTTCTACTTTGGATCATTGCTATTTATTCCGACTGAATAAAATGGATTATTCGAAAGAAATGTTTGATTTTTTAGCCGATCCGAAGATCAAGAAAATAGGACTTTCGCTTCGCGATGATATTTCCGGACTTAGCAAAAGACATCTTTTCAAGCCTCAAAATTTTATTGATATACAAAGTATCGCTCAAAGCTACGGCATTTTAGAATTGAGCCTGCAAAAAATATATGCCATCATTTTTGATAAAAAAATATCAAAGGCTCAGCGTCTTACTAATTGGGAAAGCAGCGAACTGACAACTCAACAACAAGTTTATGCCGCAACCGATGCCTGGGCTTGCCTTCGCATCTACACACATTTAGAAAACGAGAAAAAACTTTCGTCTCAGGAATTAAAAGATCTTTTGAAAAAACAAGAAATTTTGAAAAACGAGACTTCTGAAAAAACAGAAAATTAACCTTCAAAAAAAACGAATAAATGATTTCGATTGTTTTAAAACCGAAAAAAGAAGAAAGTTTGCTTCGTTTTCATCCCTGGGTATTTTCAGGTGCCATTCAGCAAATAAAGGGAAAAGTAAAGGAAGGTGATGTAGTTGAAGTCTTTAGTTCTGCCGGAGACTTTTTAGCCTTAGGACATTATCAGGTCGGAAGCATAGCTGTGCGTATATTTTCTTTCGATAAAGCAATTATCGACCAATCTTTTTGGACGAAAAAAATCTCTTCGGCTTATGCCATGCGTCAATCTTTAGGCTTGGTTAGAGGAAGCAAAAACAATACCTATCGTCTTGTACATGGCGAAGGAGATTTTCTGCCCGGATTGATTATCGACATCTATGATGATAGCGCCGTTATGCAGGCGCATTCAATCGGTATGCACGAAATACGCGAAACATTGGCAAAAGCAGTTGTCAATTGTCTGCCCGAGGTTAAAAACGTTTATTACAAGTCGGAAACAACTCTGCCTTTTTACGCAGATATCACGAATGAAGCCGGTTATTTAATCGGAAAAGAAACTTCGCAAACAGCGATAGAAAACGGATTGAAATTTCAGGTTGATTGGCTGCGCGGACAAAAAACCGGCTTTTTTATCGACCAACGCGAAAACCGCAATTTACTCGAACTTTATTCGAAAGGACGTTCTGTACTAAACATGTTTTGTTATACAGGAGGTTTTTCGGTTTATGCCATGCGCGGAGGAGCTGAATTAGTACATTCGGTAGATAGCTCTGCAAAAGCTATCGAACTGACCGATAAAAATGTTGAATTAAATTTTCCTAACGACAAGCGGCATACATCTTTTGCGCAAGACGCTTTCCGATTTTTGAACGAAAACGAACATAAATACGATTTAATTATACTTGATCCACCCGCTTTTGCGAAACACCGAGATGCTCTTCGTAATGCCTTAAAGGGTTACAAACGACTAAATGCAAAAGCTTTTGAGCAAATAAAACCGGGTGGAATCCTGTTTACGTTTTCTTGCTCCCAAGTGGTCAGCAAAGATCAGTTTCGATTGGCGGTATTCAGTGCCGCTGCCGAAAGTAAACGCAATGTCCGCATCCTGCATCAGCTCACACAGCCAGCCGATCATCCGGTAAGTATATACCATCCCGAAGGCGAATACTTAAAAGGATTAGTGCTTTGGGTGGAGTAAAAAACGAAGCTCATCCTGCTTTTTTTAACAAATGTAAAAACACGCTTCTTATTTCTAAAAACATTGAAATAAGATAGCGTAAAGCATTTTTTAAGAATTAGGCACACTTTTTGACGAAGTGTTTCTATATGATTGAAGAACAAGTTTTTTGTAAGTTTATTTTTATTTTCAAAATATATTCTTACATTTGCCTTGTAAACATTTATTAATAACCCTTTAAAAACATCGAAGCCTATTGCCCATTATTACTTTTCAACTATAAAAAAATAAGAGTCATGAAAAGTTTGAATCAATTAACCGACGATCAGTTGGTTTCGTTGTACCAAAGTGGCAAAAACAAGGCATTTGAAATTTTATTGGAACGATATAAATCGAAAGTTTACACCTACATTTTCCTCATCGTGCGGAATCGGGAGCTAACCGAAGATATTTTCCAAGACACTTTCATAAAAGCCATTGCTACCATTCAACAAGGACGTTATGTTGAGTCAGGTCGTTTTTTGGGCTGGATCAATCGCATCGCTCACAATTTGATTATCGACTATTACAGACGGGAAAAGAACGAAAATACTTTCTCTTCGGATGCTGTGGACTACGATGTGTTGAACAACGCAAACATTACAGAGAAGAGTATTGAGGATGTTATTTCGAACGAACAGGTTTTTTCCGACGTAGTACGCCTGATTGATTTTCTATCCGAATCGCAACAAGAGGTAGTTAGAATGCGCTTTTTCGAAGATTTAAGCTTTAAAGAAATTGCCGAAAAAACAGACGTAAGCATCAATACGGCATTAGGACGAATGCGTTATGCTCTGCTTAATATGAGAAGGATTGCAATAGAGAATGATGTGTATTTAGAAATAAAATAATACTATTCGTGTTTTTTTTACGAAGTTGATATACTATATTTTGCATAGTTGCGTTTTATTTACATCAATAAAACAAAAACAAATCGGCGCCTATGCAAAAAAACATTACTTCTTCAAAAACAGACCGTAAAAAGGTCAACACGAAATCAAAATTGCAACCACAAAAAGAAACATTACAGAAAATACTACAGTTTGCCGCTTCTTATCGAGTGGAAACAGTTCCGGACAATTGGAAAATAGAAGTATTTTTAAACTAAAAATAAAATAGGCTACTCAATGAAAGTAGCCTATTTTTATTGTTCAATTTCTTCCTTTTTTCAACTTCTACCAAATCGAAACTCGTTTCGTTTCCGGTACGAATAAGGGATCTCCTTCTTTAATATCAAAGGCTTCGTACCAAGCTGTAATTTGAGGTAAAGCACCATTCACACGCCATTTACCAAGTGAATGAGGATCGGATTTAGTACGCGAAAGTATTTCCTCGTCACGGATATTTCCTGCCCAAACATTGGCATAAGCTAAAAAGAAACGTTGCTCGGGAGTAAAGCCTTCTTTTACTGGAAGATTTTTATTTTTCGTTGCATTTTTTAAAGCTTGAAAAGACACTTGTAAACCTCCATAATCGGCTATATTTTCGCCTAAAGTGAATTTTCCATTCGCATGAACACCGGGAGCCACTTCAATGCTGTCGAAGAAATCTGCCATCACTTTCGAGCGAGCTTCAAAATTCTTTGCATCTTCAGCCGTCCACCAATCTTTTAGATTGCCATCTTTATCGAATTGGCGTCCCTGATCATCGAATCCGTGTGTCATTTCATGTCCGATAACCACTCCGATAGCTCCATAATTGAAAGCATCATCGGCATTCATATCGAAGAAAGGATATTGCAAAATTCCGGCAGGAAAGCAAATTTCGTTCGTCGTTGGATTATAGTAAGCATTTACCGTTTGAGGTGTCATGTGCCATTCGTCTTTATCGACAGGTTTACCCAATTTAGCAAACATATATTCGCTTTCGAACTTGTTGGCACGTTGGATATTAGCATAATACGAATCTTTTTCGATGTTCAGTGACGAATAATCACGCCATTTGTCGGGATAACCAATTTTTACATGGAAAGTCGAAAGTTTTTCCTGAGCTTTTATTTTAGTTGAATCGCCCATCCAATCTAAATTTTGAATGCGTTCGCCCAAAGCTGTTTGCAAATTTTCAACTAAGGAAAGCATGCGCGTTTTTGCTTCTGCAGGGAAGTGTTTTTTCACGTACATTTGTCCAACGGCTTCACCTAAAACACCATTTACAGTACTTACTGCACGTTTCCAGCGTGGCTGCGGCTCTTGCTTTCCCGACATGGTTTTTCCGTAAAACTCGAAATTTTGAGCATAAATTTCATCATTAAGGAAAGATGCTGATTCATCAATCA